>JAQVZR010000048.1 GCA_028708105.1 Desulfoplanes sp.
CGTGTGCTCTTCCGATCTAGCAACTGAACGCGCAAGGCGACGGCATTGTTGAGCCGACAACTTTCAGGTGTGCTATTTCTGATGAGGTTTGGAAATCCGATGCACGATATGCCCCCGAACTATCCTGATGACTGTATCCAGTGTGTAGCAGATCCGTGGTGGGAAAATGACGATTCGCAAAGAATGGCACGAGGAAGGCTGGTGTGGTCCTATATCTACCTTGTTGACCAAAGGCCTTTCGTTTTAAAACCTATCGGGAGAAGCAACTCCCGAGTCCATTCATTGGCTGATTGTGAATTCTGTCCGCTGGATTTCACCAATCCGCCATCCAGGGCCAACCTTCCTGTTGCGGGCATGTACTGTGGGTTCAAGGAAATTTTTACCGTGTATAGAGCCAAAAAACGGCCTGCTCTAGTGCTCGCGGAACCCGGAACTGAGGTCCCTTATTTTCTTCGCCAAAACCAACCAATCTATCAAACCCTTCCAACATACCTCGTTGCCCCTTACTACGGAGCGGACCAAGGAACTGGAACTCGAGCCGGATTCAAACCCCAATTTGTGGAAAGAATTCGTCATTGTGAATACCCCCAATTTTTTTGGGACAGTCTTCCTGTTCCAGGCTCGACCAAAGAATCAATTCTCAGATTGGACCAAATCCAACCTCTCGGAACCCGCCACAGAGAGGCCTTTGAAGCGACCCCTTACAGGCTCAGTGACGATGCCTTGGCCATCATGGATGAATGGCTGGAGTGGAAGTTTACAGGCAATTTGCCGGTGCCTGATCCGAACGCTGAAAATCAACTTGATCAGCCTCTTTTGTACGACTTCCGTAAGGATTTAATGGGTCTTTCACCCTCGACCTAATAAATTTTTTTACCGAAAATTTTCGATCTGTCGGTAAATAATATTTCTATAGTCCGTTTTTATGAGTCACCTAGTGAGTAAAAAAACTACTCACCTGTTTACTCACCTTTTATTCCGAAAAGGGGGGTAAAAGTGGGTAAAAAAGGGCGCGGCTCGACGTGATTTCAGCTACTTAGACGGCGTTTGTAGATTCCTAATCCCGGTTAGCCCAAGTTCGAGTCTTGGCGGGGGCACCAGTAAAATCAAAGGGTTACCTATAAGCATATGCTTACGGGTAACCCTTTTTTTGTGCCTAGCACACATTCTGTCCCAATCCTGTCCCAAGTTTTTGAGCTATCTCCCCATTTATTTCTGGCATGCAATCCGATTGGAGCGACCGCGGGGAGCCTCCTTTACTATCGGGTCTTCCAAATTGGGTTTGGGTTAGTGTCGTGTCAGGTTCAAAGTGTCGCACCAATGTAGCATTGAGACCGCCCTTGGAAATGCAATCCGTATTTCCTGGGAACGCCGACCGTCGGGTCGGCCTTTCGAGCACAGGAAAAGATACGATGCTCCCATTACATTTCAAGCACGTTTTCCCTTGGTTTGTTGCCAAATTAGAAGCGCGTTGCCGAGCAGCTACAGCGTTCCCAGGATAAAAACGCATACTCGCTGTATCTCAGTTATATGACATGCGATTGATGACACGACACGAAGCTGTGTGGTGTGAGGCGAGGACAGGACCTCAAAAGGGTGCCCCGCATATACTTTGATGGATGATCTGTCAGTTATCGATTGAACATCGGAAGTATACATGGGGATATAGGTTCAATCTCTTCTCGAGGGGATTTTTTCCTTGTCTTAAGGATTATTTTAGGTAATGTTATATAAAAGTATGTAAATATATATACCTATATCCAATTGGAAAAAAATCAGCTGTAGTAGGGTAGATACAGGGGCATTGGTAATGAGGCGAGTATATACACGAAGAAAAGCATTGTGCCCTCTGGGAAGGTTGACGAGAAAATTGTCAAACTCTTCCCAGGGGGCTATCCGCGTACGACGTTCCTACAGTGACCTTATCAGTAAAGCTGTTCCTGATTTGATGTTTGTACTGGATGCCGATGGAAACTGCCTGGAGTGTTGGGGACCGGAAGAAGATTTGACGGCCGGAAGAGCGGGTGTCCTGGGTAAGAACATTGCGAATTTCTTGCGGGAGGATGTGGCTGCAGAAGCATTGGCAATAATCCGTCGTGCCCTGGAGACACAAAAAACCGTGTGCTACAAATATCGTCATGAAATCCGCGGTGATGAGCGTTTTTTTTCAGCAAGAATAACCAGTCTCAGTGATTACGAAGCTTTGGCCTGCGTCCGCAACGTGACGGAAATGCACAGGGAGCAGGACGAGCTGGAGCAGTATAGAGTCCAATTGGAAAATATGGTTGATGTGCGGACCCGTGCACTTTCCATCGCCGTTGAAAATTTGAAGTCTTTGCAGAAATCAACTGTCAGTGCCCATCTGGAAGTCATTCATCGTTTATCCGCTGCTGCTGAATATAAGGATAAAGAAACCGGCAATCACATCGTGCGTATGTCGGAATACGCAGCATTGCTTGGACGTTTATCCGGCTTTTCTGAGGCGGAGGTTGAGCTGATCCGGCAAGCCAGCCCGATGCATGATGTGGGCAAAATAGGCATTCCGGATGCCATCCTCACTAAACCCGGGAAACTCACGGCCCAGGAATGGGAAACAATGAAGTTGCATACCGTCTATGGGGCTGAAATTTTGAGTTCTGCCGCATCGGAGCATCTGGATGCAGCCCATATTATTGCGTTGACGCATCACGAAAAATGGGATGGTTCCGGGTATCCTATAGGACTTTGCGGAGAGAGCATCCCTTTGTTTGGGCGTATCTGCGCAGTCAGTGATGTTTTTGATGCCTTGACTTCTGAACGGCCGTATAAAAGGGCGTATGCCAACGAAGAAGCCCTGGCGATCATGAAGGAAGAGAGAGAAACCCATTTTGACCCTCGGCTCTTAGATCTTTTTGTGGACCATTTTGATGATTTCAGGGCCGTTAAGGTATTGTGTTCCGAGTGATCGGTATGCTATTTTGGGGTATTACGGTTAGGTTGTACATATAGATAAGAGGAAAGGATCACCATGGATGCAAAGGCAATGGATATAATGAAGGCCAAGGCAGAAATATTCAAAGCATTAGGGCATCCGGCCCGGTTATTAATGGTCGAAGAATTATCCCGGGGAACCCGGTGCGTATGTGAGCTCCAGCGTTTGGTTGGCTCGGATATTTCTACGGTTTCCAAACACCTTAAGATTTTACGCCGGTTGAGGATTGTGGAGACGGAAAAAAGCGGAACCCAGGTTTTTTACCGTCTGCGTTTGGGGTGTTTTGCAACCTTTACTTCCTGTGTTGAAAAATTTTTGCAGCAACGTTTTCAGATGGAGATAGGGAAAAAGGAAGACCTTTGAAATCAATGGGGTGATGGTGCAGTGTGTTTTTTACACATGCAGCGTCCTTTGAAAAGGGCACCCGCAAGGGGTGCCTCTACGGTGCCCAAATCCCGGGCGTCTTGAATCCGGGAGACCGCAAAACATATCCCCGAATCCAGGAGATGCAAAAGGGACGATTGCAAGGCTACAAACAGGGTTTACTGCAGGTGAGCATTGTTCGTCTCTTGCACACATTTCTTCCCGTTTTTTTGTCCCGTCTCCTTTCTGCGTTCTCCCGTCACGCTTCATATTCTCACACTTCGCCTATGTTATATTTTTTCCAACGCCTTGGGAATATTTTGGATGATTTCCATAACCTGCGTGGCAGGTGTCGGTTGGGTGAGTTCTCCGGCCCAGCGATTGGCTGAGGCTGCTTTTTTACAGGCTTCTTCGATGGATGCTTCCTCATCAATAAAAAATGATGCCATGCCGGTCAGGGTATCTCCTGTTCCGCCGATGGCCTCCATGGCTTGGGTGCTGGGGCTGTCGATGGTCCAGTGTACACCTTTTTTGGTGGCGAACATGTCCGTGGCACCCTTGACCAGAAGATGCCGGGCCGCATTGTCATGCGTGTAGGCGCGGGTAATAAGGTCGGGGGCCTTGTTATTGTCATGGAGGATGAATCCCCGGGTATAAAAAGGGTGGGGGGCTGTTTCATCGGCCAGAAAGGCCAGTTCGCCCATGTCCGGGGTGAAGAGGTCATAGGAGCTGGCAAAACCGCTCATTTTGGCGGCGTACATGAAGCCGGCGTCAGCAATGAGTCGCGGGCGGTGGATGCACTCTTCAAGGGCCATGAGCACCCGGTTATGCCAGTCCACATCGGGTTGGAGATAATGGAAAACAATGGTTGTTGCTTCCAGTTCCTGGATATGGTCGGTAAGGTAGGCATAGAGATTCCGGCTGCCATGTCCCAGTCCTGTGTCACCCACAAGGATGGCGTGAGGGGCAGGTTGCCCTGTGGCCATGGCAACCTGTGCTGCTGCACCTATCAGGGCAGGCGTGCCGCGGTGGACGGGGACGCTGTGTCTCTGCATCACAAGTTGATCACCCTGCAGGGTGACCTGTGCTGAGACGAGGGGAAAGGACGTGTCTGGGACTGTTCCGATTATGACAAGCATTGGCGTGAGAGCTCCTCATAGGCGAGTTGCAGGGCGTAGCCGCACAGGGTGTGCCCGATGTCTCGTGGGGCCACGGAGGCAAACAGTTTCTGCCCGGTGAGCTGGGCCGCAAGATACGGCACATCCGGGCAACCGCCCCCGGAAATATTGACGATGGTCAGATCCTGTTTGCGGATGGTCATTTTCATATTGGCCGCCCGGACCATGAGAAAATCCCCGAAGTCTTTGGTCTGAAAGAGTTCTACAGGGGAAAGCAGGGGACTGGTGACGGGCACGACAGTTAACGGGCTCGTGTCCTCTTGCTCGAGGGTACGCAGGATATTCATTTGTTCCATAAGGGGAAATTCAATAACCAGATCGCATCCTTTCTGGATTTCTGCAGGCGGACCCATCACTTTCACGGACCATCCCGCATCCTTAAGGGTTTTTTCAGCCCGGATGACCTCGGAAGTATGATCGAAAATCATGATACCTCTGTCCCACTTTGATTTTTGGGGCGAGGATTTTTTTCTGGTAAACAATTTTTTGAGGAACATGGGCTAGTACTCCGGGATACAAAACCATGGGCAGACAGTTGTACGGGCATAAAAAACGCTCAATATTTCGATTTGTTACGATGTATTGAGCGTTTTTTATGCATTATCCTCTAATCAGGGTCAATGTGTATTCACCATTGATTTCATCAATGGACTGTACCTTCCATCCCTTGCCGGATGCGGCCCTGGAGACATTCTCCTTGGAGGCCTCGGTATCGACCATAACGGTGATGGTGTCGTCTGTGGTGGACTGGATAGCCATCATAGTATCCAAAACAGGCTGCGGGCAGGAGAGTCCGCGTGCGTCGACGGTAGTGCTCATTTTTTTCTCCTATAACATAATAATAATGTCGTATGGATGATGAAGGGCAAAGGGCACCCGCAGGGGGCGCCTCTTATATATTTTCTTTACGCTCTTTTTTTACGCATGAACCAGCCTATAGCCAGACAGACGATCATGCCGATTACAACGGCGGCAATACCGTGAGGCCCGACACCTTTGGGGGAGCTGGCCAGGCCAAAATTATGCGAAAAGCCCGCACCGACGATCATACCAAAGACAAAGATGGCTGCATCACCATCTCCTTCTCCGGCCAGAAAGAGCTGTCGGCCAGGACATCCGCCAGCCAGGGCAAAAGCCAGACCGGCCAGAACCATGCCCATAAAATTCCAGAGACTCTGGGTGTGGGCAACGGGTTGATCTGCAAAACCGGGATGAAACGGGCCAAAAATCATATTGACGACCCATGCAGCAATAACAAGGGCGACCACGCCGCCAAAGAGATGGGTCTGTTTGAAAAGGATCAGATCACGGAAGGCGCCCATGGTACAAAAGCGGCTGCGTTGGGCCAGGATGCCTACTCCAAGACCGATGGCCAGGGCGATGAACAGGGGCGCATGCATGGCTCCAGGGCCTTTAAGACTGTACAGCAGGACGCCGTTTTGGGCCTGCCCTGGGATCATGGGATAAAGGAGGGCCAGAATGAGAAAACCAAACATGATAAGAGGCATGATCAACCCGACTGCGGGATATGTTTTTTTGGCCGCTCCTAAATTATAGCCGCCTTTGAGAAACATGGTCCCTATCCAGACACCGCCGATGAGACCGAGGAGACCGAAGATGGCGTTCAGGTCGCCACCGGCAAGACGGAGCATGGCCCGCCAGGGGCAGCCCAGAAAAACCAGTGCGCCGATCATGGCAAAGATCCCCAGGACAAAACGGACGATGGGTGCTGATCCCGTGCGGGGACGAAAATCCTTGGTGGCCAGTGCTGCGCCCAATGAACCGAGGACAAAGCCGATGATTTCCGGGCGCATGTACTGGACTACTGCGGCTCTGTGCAATCCGATGGCCCCGGCGATATCCCGTTCAAAGCACGCAACGCAAATGCCCATGTTCCCCGGGTTACCGAGCTTTTGTAACAAAGCCGCCAGCACCCCGATAATTGCTCCTACTCCGATGATGCCCCATTTGGACGCAAGGTAGTTTTTCATTGTCCACGTTTCTCCCTGAAAGATGGTTGTAGTGAAGGGTGGCATGGTATGCATGTCAGCTCCTAAATCCCGAAATCTAGTACTATTATAGCGGGATGAACGTGGAGACAAATTGTTAATCATGATACCTATGGTGAAAATCAATCGGAAAAAGATATAGATGAACGTTTGGGCCCCGCATTTTTTGGGGGGCAGATGGTTGTTTTTGGGGAAGATGCTTTTTAGAGGCATGAGCTTTATTGTTGGGAGGAGGGGGCAAGACGAGGAGACCGTGAGAGACGACACCCTGTCCTCTGTCCAGGGATGCTTGATGGAAGTCTATCTTGGATCGTGATTCCATTTTTGAGGACGCAGGCCCTGGAGGATCAGCAAAAAAATACCCGGGCAATTAAACCAAACCACGTTTGAGGGATTGAGTTTTTTTCACCGCGAAGAACGCTAAGGAACACGAAGAAAAGCAACAAAATAAAGCTCAATTTATCCCAGATTCTTCACCCTTCGCGTTCCTTCGTGCCCTTCGCGGTGAAAAAAGAATTGAACAGTGATAACCTGTTCGAAAACTATGGGTCTGAAACTGGGTTTGGTTTAGCAGTGTGCTTTGAACATATGTTCCCACTTTGGGGAGCATGATATCCCCTAAGAGCATTGGCGGCGAAAAGCCTGCGTGCGGTGTTTCGTCAGCTAAATATGACTGAAATTATTTGTTTTATCTGGTTTTATTGTCAATGAAAAGGATGCCTGGTCAAGGAATCATGTGCATTTGGATATTGCTTTTTTGTGCAATGCAAATTAGGTGCACCCAATATTCTTTGGTAGCTTGAGGAAGGTGTTATGAAAATATCCCTACGTCAGTTGAAGGTGGATCAGAAGGCCTCTATTGTTTCTGTCGCTGCCCGGGGTGAACTCGGACGGCGGATTCGGGATATGGGTCTTGTTCCGGGGACAGAGATAATGATTATCGGACGAGCGCCTTTAAAAGATCCCGTAGCGATCAGGCTCAAGGGGTTTACCATGAGTCTGCGCAATAGCGAAGCGGACCATATTATGGTTGAGACGGAAGAACAGGACGTATGATGACGGAAACGATCCGCGTTGCATTGGCCGGCAATCCCAATTGTGGCAAAAGCACGACCTTTAACGCCATCACCGGTTCCAGGGAACGGGTGGGCAATTATCCCGGTATTACCGTGGAGCGCAAGGAAGGGTGCTCCATTGTTGATGGTATCTCCTTGCGCATTATTGATCTGCCAGGCACCTATTCACTGACCGCCTATTCCATGGAAGAACTGGTGGCCAGGCAGGTACTGGTAGAGGAGAAGCCTGAGCTGGCTATTGATGTTGTGGATGCCACAGCCCTGGAGCGCAGTCTGTATCTGGCTGTGCAGCTCATGGAGCTTGGTGTCCCCGTGGTTCTCTCCATGAACATGATGGACGAGGTCAGGAAAAAAGGCATCCATATCCATACCCAGATGCTTTCCGAAAAGCTTGGCGTGCCCGTTGTAGAGACCGTTGCCAAGACGGGGAAAGGGATTCAGAATCTTCTGAAAACCACTGTGAAATTTGCCGTCAGTGAAGCTCGGAAAACATGGCAGCCTCTGCATGTCTCCTATGGTCCTGAACTGGATGCGGTCATAGATCGCATGGTGGCCAGGATCGAGGAAGAGTCTTTTTTGACGGACCGGTATCCCGCCCGGTTCATCGCCATCAAATATCTGGAAAATGATGAAAGTCTGGTTACGCGGGGGCGTGAAAGCGGTCCGTTGGGTCTGGAAATGGAATCTTTGGCCAAAGAGGCTGAAGTGGCATGTGAGGCCACGGCGCAAACCTATCCGGAAGCCATTATCGCAGATTATCGGTACGCTTTTATCAATGATATTCTCAAGGACGGCGTTATGGAAATCGACGCCTCCATTGATTTGTATACCCGTTCGGACAAAATTGATCAGCTGATGACCCACAAGGTGCTCGGGCCCATTCTCATGCTGGGCATCATGTATGCAATGTTTGCTGCAACCATTGAGATGGGGGTCTATCCCCAGGAAGTATTTATAGGTGTCTTTGCCTGGATTGGAGAGGTGTGCACACGGATATTACCCAGTGGGCTTTTGCAGTCACTGGTCGTTTCAGGCATTGTTGACGGTGTGGGGGGCGTACTGAGTTTTGTGCCCTTGATTCTGATCATGTTTTTTATGCTCACTTTTTTGGAAGATCTGGGATATATGGCCCGTATGGCCTATATGCTGGATAGAATTTTTCGTTTTTTCGGGCTGCACGGTTCCTCGGTTATGCCTTTCATTATTTCCGGCGGCATTCCCGGCGGGTGCGCTGTGCCCGGCATTATGTCCGCACGGACTCTGCGCAGTCCCAAGTAGCGTTTGGCCACCCTTGTTGTTTCCCCGTTTATGATGTGCGGGGCCAAGGTGCCTCTTTTTATTATGAT
>JAQVZR010000049.1 GCA_028708105.1 Desulfoplanes sp.
ATCCCGCAGGTAATTTCAGCCAGACAAACATCCCGCCTTCAGGCCGGACAAAGCAGATGTCTGCGGGCATCAGGCTATGCAGCAGGTCACACATAACCCCGCATTGTTCACCATAGCGTGTGCGTATCCGTCCGATATGTTCTTCAATATCATTGTCCGCAAGATACCGCGCCATGACATGTTGGGTAAAGGTACTTGTATGCAGATCGGCGGACTGCTTGGCCCGCACGGCAGCATCACGCAGTCCGTCATCCGTAACCACCATCCATCCAAGACGCATTCCCGGCGAAACGATTTTGGAAAACGAACCCAGCAGAACCGAATGCCCCCCGCACAAGGAGAAAACAGGGGGATGCGAGATGCCCGTAAAACGTAATTCACCGTACGGATCATCTTCCACAAAAAGTACATCCGGATATTTTTTCAGTAGCTCGGCCAGAGCCTGCCGGGTTGCCAGATCATAGGTCATACCCGAGGGATTTTGGAAATTGGGTACCGCATAAAAAATTTTGGGTTGCTTTGTGGCAAAAAGCTGTTCAAGTTTTTCCAGATCCACTCCGCCTTCATTCAAGGGCACGGTCTTGAAAACAGGCTCATACATGCCGAAGGACTGGATGGCTCCGAGATATCCGGGCCGTTCCATGACCACGACATCACCGGGATCGATAAGAATCTTCCCCAAAATATCCAGACATTGCTGGGAACCGGTTGTGATGAGCACATGTTCAGGCGACACGTTAACGCCCTTTGCGGCATACCGTGCGGCAATGGCCTGACGTAAACCGGGATAGCCTTCCGTCGTCGAATACTGCAGGGCAGCAGGACCGGATTCTCGCAAGATATCATGAGCCGCTGTTTGCAATCCCTCAACGGGAAAAAGTTCCGGATTAGGCAACCCTCCTGCGAAAGAAATAATTGAGGAATCTGCTGTGACCTTCAAAATTTCCCGGATAAACGACCGGGGCACGGACTGAATCCGTCGTGAAAATCTTTTGGACATCTCATTCTCCTGTCTCATTGAAGCATCATGGAATACCACTTTTTTTTAAACAGCCAAAAAAGGATCAGGTGCTGCGCTCCCCTGCAGGGGATGACAGCACAAAAAATCAAAACAATATTTCATAGCACAAGCTCATATATCCCTGAAGGCATCCCTCCTCCTGCCAGATTTTCTCAACAGTCGATAAGAAATCTGGCTGCCGCAACCAATATCATCCCCGTGAAAATGGCCCCGAAAAAACTTTTTGTCTTCCAGGAGACGATGAACGTCGGCAGGGCAACCCACAAAAAGATATTGTCCATCCCCACATCAATCTGCCCCCCTTTCAACAACAAATCAGGCAAAAGCAGGGCTGAAAGCACGGCTGTGGGGATAAAACTGAGCCAGCGGATAAGTGCCGGGGGCATGTTCCTGGAGGCCAGGACGACCACCGGCAGCATCCTCGGAATATAGGTCACGACAAGCATTCCGCAGATGGTCATAAAAATTATTTTCTGATCCATTTTTCCACCCCCAGCCCCAGCATTGCCGCAGCCACAGTGGCCACGATGACATTAAAACGATTCAAACCACCCATGGCCAGTCCTACGGACATCACTCCTGCACTCAGAGCCACCAAGACATGCATGCGCTCCTTGATCTGAGCCACAAGCAGGGCGATAAACATGGCCGGCAAAGCATAATCCAGACCGATAGGTTTAACATCCGTGATAAATGTGCTGGCAATCATTCCCAGCAAGGTCCCCAGGACCCAGGAGCATTGAGCGATCACATTAATGCAGAAGGTCTCGCTTTTGAGCGTATTTCCTGCAACAAACCGGGAAGAATGCAGGGCAAAAGTTTCATCCGTGAGCTCAAAGGAGAACAGGGCCAGTTCCCGTTTTTTCCAGGACTTGAAATGTGGGGAGAGGGAAGCGGACATGAGCAGATGGCGCAGGTTGACCACAAAGGTGGTTGCAATGACCGACAGGGGCGGCACACCCGCGGCCATGAGACCCACAGCAATGAGCTGAGCCGATCCCGCAAAGACCAGTACGGACATGAGCAGGGTATTCAGGGGAGAAAGCCCCACCTTCAGGGCCAGAACACCATACGCAAACCCCACGGGAATATATCCGAGGATAATAGGACTTGTCTGGCGGAAAGCGTTCCCAAGAACATTCATAGCCAACGGGTTCCTTATCAAAGCAACGTCTTCCATATCCGTACTCCTTATCTGTGCCGTATGATTCCTGGAAAAAAATTCATCACCTTTTTTCAAGCTTGAACACTGATAATAAAGCAGATAGTCTGTTCCTAGTACAGATACAGATGTTAAACAATTTAACCATAACAGATGGGAAAAAGACTCCATGGATCATGCGGAAGACCGCTCCTACCGCTACCAGACGGTTGAACACCACATCAACGATCTGATATCTTCAGGTGCCCTTACTCCGGGAGACCGCCTCCCCTCTCTGCGGGCATTAAGTTCGCGAATGAAGGCCAGTATTTCCACCATATCCCAGGCATATATCCGCCTGGAACACCAGGGAACTATTGAAGCCCGTCCACGCTCCGGTTTCTTTGTAAGCTCCCCGAACAAAAAACTTCCTCCCCCTGCCGGCAGTCCCCGCCCGGTGCTTGAGCCCACCAGGGTGAACAGAAATCAGCTCATCCGCACGGTGCTGGATGCCGTGGGAGACCAGACACTGCTTCCCTTTGCCATCATCTCCCCGGCTAAAGAACTTCTTCCGCACAAAGCACTGGGCAGGATCATGCGTCGCGTGCTTAAAAATGATAACGGACACTCTTTGACCTATGCCCCGTGCGAGGGCAATGCAGACCTGCGGCGTCAGATCTGCTTCCGATCCATTGATGCGGGCATATCCGTACTTCCCCGGGATATTTTAATTACCTTCGGAGCCATGGAGGGGTTACATATCGCCCTGCGCGCCCTTACCAGGCCGGGAGACAATGTGCTTGTCCAGTCCCCCACCTATTTCTGTTTTCTCCAGCTTCTGGAAAATTGCGGTCTCCGGGCCATCGAAGTTCCCTCCCATCCGGAAACAGGGGTTGATCCCGCCGATGTTGCCCTGGCTCTTGAAACATTCCATATCCGCGCCGGGATTCTATCCTCTAATTTCAATAACCCCGACGGCAGCCTGACACCTGAACCGGCCAAAAAAACAATTGTGGATCTGTTTGCCAAGTGCAATATACCACTCATTGAAGACGATGTTTCCGGAGAACTGCATTTCGGGAATACCCGTCCAGGGACCTATAAACAGCATGACCGCAAAGGAGACGTGCTCTATTGTTCCTCCTTTTCCAAGACCCTTGCCCCGGGCTACCGCGTCGGCTGGATCATTCCAGGAAAATACCATCCTCTGGCACTGGAGCTCAAAGCCACCACCAGCGTCTGCACGGCAACCCCCACCCAGATGGTTCTGGCTGAATATCTGGAATCTGGCCAATACGACAGACATCTCCGCAAACTCAGGCAGGCCATAGCCACGCAGATGCGTACCATGCAAGTGGCTCTAAGCCGGTACTTTCCCCCCGATACCAGAGCCACCCGCCCTGCAGGAGGCGCTGTTCTCTGGGTGGAACTGCCGAAAAAAATTGACGCTGTGGACTATTTTTTCCGGGCCAAAAACGCAGGCATAGGCATTGCCCCGGGCTCCATCTTTTCCACCCAGGACAACTACAATTCCTTTATCCGTTTAAGCTGCGACGGACTTTGGAATACGCAGATGGAAGCCGGCATCCAGACACTCGGCCGCATAGCCGGTGAAATGACCTGCGGATAGAAAAATATGCCCATTGGTCCAACAGTCGAGATAAACGGACAATCTTCTCTCTTCTTGAAGTCAACGAAAAAGGCACCACATACAATGCGGTGCCTTTTTCGTTTTCCATCAAACATATAAAAAAATGTAACTATTCAGGACGTAATAGCGTATTTATAAAAAAATGATATCGAGTGGACATTGCGTAGGGGCGACCGGTTGGTCGCCCGAATACGGCACAATTGTTGTCATTTACATCATGCTGAGGGACGATAGTTGGTAATCCAACCAAGATAACGCCCGATATCTGACCATCCGACAAAGGATGACCAGCCGGTCGCCCCTCCAAGAATGAGGACGTGCCACAAAACTGTATAGATACACAATGTTCTGAATAGTTACAAAAGAACTTACTTTCCTGCCCGTCCATCAAGCTGCAAATCCTTGTACAGCTGAGGATCGATATCCAGTGCCCGCAACAACTTTCCGGACAGGGCGAGCATGCGGAAAGCGGCGATACGTTCATTGGCCTGAGCGGTCACAAGCTGCCCTGAATATTGATAAAATTCATTTTCTATATCCAGAACATCCAACAACGTCCGCTGCCCCACAACAAATTGCTGCATGTACATGTCCCGGGTTTCATCCGTGTATGTCACCGATTCTGCCAGACGAATACGCTGCTCAATGGAGGATTCGTAATTATCCCATGTAGACTGGGCCTCATCAATCACGGTGAGCAAGATATCATTCCGGTCTTCCGCAGCCTCGCGTTCTCGGTAATAGGCAGCCCGCTCTGCAGCCTGATCTGATCCTCCGTTGAAAAGGTTCCAGTTCACCCGGATCATGGCGGCATTACTCTGGGTCCAACTCTGATCACCTTCGACCTGATCTGTATATCCCGAGCTTAATTCCAGGCGCACTTTGGGATGATAGGCGGTCTTGGTCAGAGTATATCTCTGATGCGCAGTAGTAATATCCGATTCAGCGGTCTGAAGCTTAGGATTACCTTTTTGCGCCCATTCCATCATCAGTTCCGGCGTTGGAGGTAAATCAGCCTCAGGAACAGCAGGAAAAATCATGGCCCCCGGTTCATGCCCCACAAGCCGGCGGTACGTGGACTGGGCCACTCGCAAACCACCCCGTGTAGTGGCCAGGGAAGCCTGTGTACGGGCAAGACGGGCTTCGGTCTGTCGCACGTCGGCACTGCTCCCGGCTCCGGCAGCTTCACGATCACGTAAAGATTCCAGAATACGCTGGTGCACAGCCACACTTTTCTCACCAAGTTCCACCAGACGCCGTTGCGGTACACATCCAAAGAGGCGATAACCGCATCCAGAGCCAGAGATTCAGCATTATCAAAAACCCGGGAATCCAGTGAACACATCCTTGAACGGTCAATATCCATTTGCCGGAAAGTTTCACCCCCGTCATACAAAAGCTGTGTCAGGACGGCTCCAGCCTCGGTCCGATGATCCCAGTCATCATCGTCGTTTAACGACCTGGTTGAGATATCACTGTACTCATCATACCCGGTTCCACCAGTCAGATCCAAAGAAGGATAAAGGCCGCCCCTGGCTTTTTTGTAGTCATATCCCACAGCGATTCTATTGGCCTTGAGCATCTTCAAACGGGGATGACGCTCCAACGTCGTTATCACGCTTTGCTGTACCGTCACCCCCTCTTCGGCACGAGCAATGGACGGTACGGTCAGACATATGCCGCCAGATATCACCACCGCCAGAATCAATATACGCATCCGTTCTTTTTTCACGCTGCAAACTCCCTTGTCACCTGTTTCAAATAATCAAATAACTTCAAGGACCTATTACTCATTCGGATGGGTTGCGACATCGATAATCTGTTGCAGATCATCAGTGCCCATGGTGTCGAAAGTACCTCCTGCATTTAGGCCGACAAGAGTAACGCTCGTATCTCCGTCAGGCCCGCTGATGGTCAATTCCACATCACTTCCATGGGCCGCGGCATGCACGTCCTGGGTAGCGGTTCCTGACAAAAGATCGGACAGATCCGTCACATCATTGCCGTCGGCATCGAGCACATCTGTAAGATGGATCATGTCTTCGCCCAAGGTAAAATCCGTGACCACGTTGTTTCCTTCCCCGCCCTGGGCTGAAAACCCGAAGAGATCGTTGCCGGAACCACCGGTCAACTGGTCATCTCCGGTTCCACCCGTGAGCAGATCATCACCAGCGCCGCCGTTTAAGATATCCATCCCGGCACCGCCCGTCAGTTCTTCGTTTGCCGCGCCGCCTATCAGAACATTGTCTCCGGCGTCCCCGAGAAGTTCCGTCTGATCGGTGACCTCTATGTGCACAGCTCCGGTCAGATGCGTATCCGCCTGTTCGCCGTTCAATGCAGCGGTTGCCGTAATATCTAGACTGTACTCCCCGGTCACGGCCGTACCCAGATGGAGCTGGAGATCATCCAGCTGGTCTGCAGACAGAGTCCATTCACCGGGAGCGGTTTCCGTCCCGCTACTCAAGGTTGCGCCGTCGGGAACGCCGCTTATCTGGACCGAAAGAATCTCATCGGGAGCCGCGTCCACCAGACTCGCCGTAATATCCAGAGGCACGTCCGCGCCTTCACCGGCCAGGACAATCCCGTTGTCCACATCAAGGGTCGGTGCGTCCGCAACGGGTTCGATATCCAGGGTGACCTTGGTGACCACAGGCACAACCGTTTCATCGCTCCCATCCACGGCGTAGGCGTCCATGGTCAGTTCATACTCTCCAAAGGCATTGCCCGGATTAATCAGGAGACGATCCAACGCACCCGCCTCCACGGTGACGTCCCAGTCCCCTGAGCCCAGAGACTGCACATTGCCCGTGACACCGTCAGGCAGAATAATGGACGAACTGTCAGGAACTCCGTGGACAACCACATGAATCGTTTCCGACCCGTCCAGATCCGTGGTACTCAGCCCCAGATCAATCTGGAGCAGAGCATCCTCACGCCCGGCCGTCATATCCTCGATGTCCACGGCCTGGGCCAGATCATCGGCAACCGGTGTGACCGTCACGGTCAAGGATTCCATAGTCTCAAGAAACTGCGTCTGCCCCGTATCCCGGGTAAAAGCCACCAGGCTCAGGACAATATCTCCACTGAAATCAGCCGGAGGAGTCATGGACAGAGCCCCCAAATCATCGGGTGCTATGGTCCAGGTACCGTCACCATTATTGAAACCATGACTCAACAGAGCCCCTTCGGGCACACCGGCCAGGACCACAGACAGGATCTCGGAACCGTCCACGTCCCCCAGCTGAGCACTGAGACCGGTGAGAGCAATAGCCGTATCTTCTGGTCCGGAAACATCCTGCACCGTGATAACGGCCGGATCGGTCGCGGACACCACATCAATATTCACGGTCCGGACAAAAGACGCTGTATCTGATGCCGCATCCGTGCTGTCGGTCACGGTTGTGGTCACGTCAAACGAATACACCCCGTGGGCATCGGAAGGAGGCATGAACTGCAGAGACGCCATCGCGCCTGGATCAAGCAGGGTAAAGGTTCCATCGCCGTTATCCTGCAGAACATCCGCAGGACCGGAAAGGGTTCCTTCACTCAGATTGCTGATGACCACGGAATCAATGACCTCGGTGCCGTTCACCTGATCCGTATCCTGAACAAAGGCCTGAACATCCACGTCGATGATAGCGTCTTCAACCGCGTTGACGATATCCACATCCAGGGCCGGACTGTCGGCCACAGGCATAAAATCCAGATGCAGGGTCTGGTCGGAAGAGGCTGCATTCCCCGCGCTGTCCGTGGCAACGACCGTCATCGGTATATCCAAAATTCCGGCAAAATCATTTGCAGGAGCAACGGACAAAGTATCAAGAGCTGCCTGAGTGAGGATATAGCTGTCCGTCAGGAAGTTGTAGATGATGCCGTCCCCCTCCAGAGAAACCCCGGTTGGCAGGTCCGCAGCATCAATACGGATCACGGCGGTTTCATCGGTTCCCACAACGCTGTCCAGAGCCGCCAAATGGCCGGTAACAAAAGCAGGAGAATCTTCATCGCCTGTCACGGTGCTGACCTGAAGTATTCCGGGTTCGGAAGGGTCCGTCCCCCCGCCAGTACTGCCACCCGTGCCACCGCCTGTACCTCCACCGGCATCAGGGGCAATGGTTACATCAATGGTGACCACACGATCTGAGGGCAGACTGTCATTGTCCAGAATACGTGTCCCAATCTGCACCCCTTCCAGAGTGCCGACAAAAACTGAAGGCGGAACCAGAGAAACACCCGTCAGATCCTGGGCCAGAACAGTCCAGGTTCCATCCCCATTCTGCACGCCTCCGCTGACGACCCAACCGGCTTCGAGACCCGCCACCAGGAAATACTGGGCGGTTTCCGTGCTGTTGATATCGGCACTAAGAACCTGCACATGGGGTTCCAGATCCACACCGTTTCCCTGGATTCCCGTGAGCACGGGATTGCCTGTCGTGCTGTCGGCGAAAGCGATATCAGGATCAACCACCTGCAATTCTGTATCTGTTTCCACAACGGCCTGCACGTTCACCGTAAAGGTCCCGTCCTGGGTCACGGTGTCTGTTCCCGATACCGAGGTATCCAGGATATCCACAGATACCGTGCCAGCCATATCCACATCCGAATCCTCAGCTGCCAGAACGGCCAGGGAAGTATCCAGAACATTGACCGTGCCGCCCTGCCCATCCGGAACCTGGGTGAGATCATAGATTCCGTCGGCCGGGCGTTCAATTTCCTGCCACTGGCCTGAACCGTCCTGGTAAAACAAGGTCGCGTCTTCGGAAAAACCGCTCAACCGTGCTCCGGTGATGGTTTCGGACCCGTCAATGTCATTCAGGCCTGGACGCCAGGAGAATTCGATAAGAGAATCTTCAAAACCCGAAGCCGTAAACCCGGGATCAACCGGCGTATCCACAACCGGCACAATATGGATCAGAGCATCCTGGGAAACGATCTCTCTGTCACCGTCGTTCTCCGTAGCCACAACCCGCAAGGAGAATGCGACATCTCCGCTATAATCATCGGGCACATGGACATAGACCTGGTTAAGGAGGTCCGGACTGATCTGCCACTGGGGATTTCC
>JAQVZR010000050.1 GCA_028708105.1 Desulfoplanes sp.
GAGGGGCAACCCCTGCTATTTATTTTTTTTGGCAATGACTTCCTTGCGCAGCCAATCGTACCACGGGTCCATGCCTTCCCCTGTGCGTGCGGATAAGGGAAAGACCTTGATGTTATTGTTTAATTGTTTTGCAAATCGCGTGGCCCGTTCGAGGCTGAAATCAACATAGGGGAGCAGATCTATTTTGTTTAAGATCATGACTTCGGATTCAGCAAACATGAGGGGATATTTTTCCGGTTTGTCATCACCCTCGGCAACACTGAGGATGGTAATCTTATAATCTTCGCCCACTTCGAATTCAGCAGGACAGACAAGATTTCCGACATTTTCGACAAACAAAATATCCGTTGTATCAAGATTCAGCTGATTACAGGCCTGCAGGACCATGGAACTGTCCAGATGGCAGCCCCCATCGGTATTTATCTGGATGGCCTGGGCGCCTGTTGCTGCAACCCGTCGGGCATCGTTTGATGTCATGACATCGCCTTCGATGACCGCCATGGTGAATTCTTCCTTTAAATCCGTCAGGGTGCGTTCAAGCAGAGTCGTCTTGCCCGAACCGGGAGAACTCATCAGGTTCAGGGAAAGAATTTTCATTTGCAGGAGCATGTTCCTGATCTGCTCTGAGATCCGATCATTGGCTTCCAGAATATTTCTGATAACAGGTATGTCCATGGTGGGGCCTCTCCTTACGGGGCTGATGGGGATGGTACAATTTGGCAGAGATGATGCTTATTTCTTTGGGTCGCGGGTCTTCTCTCCGGCTCTACTTTTAGCAGGTGGAGCGGAGATTATTCAGCCTCAATGCTCTCGATATACAGTTCTTTACCGGTAAGTATTTCATGGCCGAATTCACATCCGCATTCCGGGCAGGTCATAAGATAGATATCTTCTTCATCCGGAGAAAATTCAATCTTGCACTGGCGACATCTGACGCGGATGGGAATTTCTTTCATCGTAAATGTCGCCCCCGCCAAAGGAGTGTCAATGGTCAGGGCGGTGAAGGCCATGTCCAGGGCTTCCGGTACAACCGTAGCCAATTTTCCGTGGACGACGGTGACAGACAGAAGCTTGGTAACATTATTCTTAACCATTTCATCCTTGATGATATCAAGGATTCCTTCGGCAATGGAAAGTTCGTGCATGGATAACTCCGGTAAGTATGGTTACTGAACTGGGCACAAATAGTTTCTTTTTGTTGAAGAAACAAGGTTTTTTTCCCAAGTCGGAAAGCACGTTGGATGTGCACGCTGCCTAAAGTGGGGTGCATGGAAATCAGGCCATAGCTCTGGGTGATTTTTGTGGAACCAGGGCCGATGATGCAGAGGGTGTTAGGCGTATACGCCCCTGATTGTCTGCTCACATAAGGGGCATATGCCCTCTGTCATATTTTGGGACACGACGTGGAATCCATTGCGTTCTATGCACAATGCCCCGCATGTCGGACAATAGGTGTTTTCATCTCCCGTCCCCGGGATATTTCCTTCATATACATGTGCAAGGCCTCTCTCTTTCCCGATTGATCTGGCCCGGTGCAGGGTTGCTGCCGGAGTTCGGCCTCTGTCGGTCATGAGGTAGGTGGGGTAAAACTGGGTGACATGCCAGGGAATTTCCGGGTCCACGGATGCGATGAAATCGGCTATTTTTTGTAGCTCTTCGTCGCTGTCATTAAGGCCCGGAATAACCAATGTGGTCACTTCAACCCAGACGCCCCTGTCGTGCATTATCTGTACACTTTGAAGAACAGGGGCTAGCCGGGCCTGACAGATATCCCTGTAAAAAATGTCGCTGAATGCCTTGATGTCGATATTGATCGCATCAAGGTGCGGGCAGATGAAGTCCATGGCTTCGGGCGTCAGGTAGCCGTTGCTTACGAACACGTTTTTTAGGCCATTTTCTTTGGCCAGGAGTGCGGTGTCATGTGCAAATTCCATGAAGACCGTTGGCTCGTTATAGGTATAGGCGATACTTTTGCATCCGGTTTCAAGGGCACGAGCAACGAGTTCTCGCGGGGTTCTTGTCTTTCCGACAATGGCTCCATGGTGTTCTTGGGGATACTGGGATATGTCTGCATTCTGGCAATGTCTGCAGTGAAAGTTGCAGCCAACAGTCCCTACGGAATAGGCCTTTGATCCCGGAAAAAAATGAAACAAAGGCTTTTTTTCAATGGGATCAACCTGCTCGGCGATAATTTTTCCGTAGTTCAGAGAAAAAAGCGTGCCGTCCCGATTTTCTCGCACACCGCATAACCCTCTTTGGTTGTTTGCGATACTGCAGCGGTGGGCACAGAGGGTGCATCGGACCTTGGTGTCAGGACGTTTTTCATAACATTGTGCTTCATACATGGCTGCCTCCTCTGTGAACATGGAATGGTTGTGGAACAGTGAAAGATTGAGAACAAAATAGCATCGAAAGAGAGGATTGAAAAGCAATGCTTTTGCTCTGAAACAATACATGTAACCCGTGCATGCTAAATATGCAAAGAGCCGATGCAGGATATTTCCTGTATCGGCTCTTTGGCGTGTGCTATGGATGGCTATGAATAGCTATGGACGGTTTTGTTATTTTTCGAAGACAATATATCCAGCATTTTCTGCCGTGTGGCCTGTTTCGTTGTCAGCGGACTGTTCTTCCTCGACCATGAGTGAGACATCCTGGTCTGACAACGAATCGAAACGTAATGAGGACGGATCCAGCCCTGCATAGGTCTGTAGGCTCCCCATAAATATGGGAGTGGCGTCAAAGGCTGTATCGAAGCTGAAGGTGTTGAATGTCTGATCCACAATTTGTCCTGTGGTTCCGACCTCGTAGCGATGCCCGTCGCATGTTCCTGAAGATTTTTCCCATGCTATATAGGAAAGGGTTTCAGCAAGGTGCTTCTGGTCACTTTTTTCCTGTTCCTGCATGCCTGTTTCAAATCCAGTCCGGGAGATGTTTTTGATCCTGGTGGCCACGGCTGAAGTGTCGTTCGTGCTTGTAATACATGCCAGAACAACGGGGACGCTTGGGAGTTCTTCTATGAACGTGGTGGCCCCGAAACTATTTGTTTTGGATGTGGTGACCGTACCGGCGCAGATCCGTGTACCATCCTGCAGGGTGTGCATGCCGCGTTCGGCAACAATATACCCCAGGGTTTCCTCTGCATGCGGGCCATCAAGATAATCCCACTCTTGAACCCTGATTTCAAATCCGTCAGGGGATACGTTCCGGATGCGGATGGTTGAAGGGTCTGTTCCGGCGTAGGAAAGCCCGCTGGCGATCACGACCGGATCTGTATACGTCTTGCTAAAATGGATCGTTTTCCAGTTATTATCGGCGGTTATTTCCCCTAGTTCCATGGAGGCAGTATCGATATTTGACGTACCATCATCCGGTGTCGTGGTTCCCGTGTCATCGTCTGTGGACGTATCTGAAGTTGTGTCTACGTTTGCTGAACCGATACTGAAAGCCAGGTAGCCGATGTTTTCATTCGCATGCTCCATTTCTGGATCAAGGGATTTTTCCTCATAGGCCCGAAGATCAAAGGAGGAATTGGTTTTGTTTGTATAACGAAGGGTTGCTGGGTCCTGCCCGTTATATGTCTGCATCTCAGCCAGTAGAACGGGAGTATCCTCAAAGTTGGAATCCAGCTGTATGGTCTGGAATTCATCGGCAATGAGATCTTGGGGATTTTTTACGTCAAAGGAAATGTTGCCAATGGAACCTTCCGATTCTTCCCAGGCGATGTACATGATGGTCTCTGTAGCATGAGCCTGATTACCCGTTTCCTGTTCCTGCATGCAATATTCAAAACCGTCGGCAGTGATATTCTGTATCCGTCCCGTAACCCCGTCCTCACCCGCTACAGTGGCGATACTGGTTATGATAACCGGTTTTGTGTTTAAGGATGTTGTAAACGCGATTTTCTCAAAAGAGGTTGTTGTGTTTGTTGTGAATATACCCGCATTGATTCGGGTTCCGTCGGGCAGGACGTGTGTTCCCTTCTCAATGACAATATAACCTATTTTTTCAACCGCATGTTCCCCGTCAAGATAATCCCATTCCTGTACTCTGATATCAAAACCCGTGGGGCTGACATTGCGCAGTCTGATAACAGAGGGATCCGTTCCATCAAAACTGAGCAGGTTGGCTACGACAACCGGGTTACTGAATGTCTGGTCGAATTGGACATGTGTCCAGTTGTGATCTGTAGAAACTTCACCTGTTTCAAGAGCGATCGTCCCCTCCTGAGCTGGTTCTGGTTCCGGTTCCTGGGTTGATGGAACCGGGGCTGGAACTGTATAGGAAATTTCTTCGGAAAAATCGCTTTCCGTTCCATAGATGTCATAGGCTGTTGCTGCGAAATAATAAGTTTTGCCTTCTTCAAGGTTAGCCATTGTGTGGCGGGTGTTTTCACCGACATCGTCAATGATTGTGTAGTCGTAACTCGTTTCTCCGCAATAGCCCCGGTATCCGGCCAGGGTATCTTCTGCGTTTTGATTCCAGCTCATCGTCACGGTTGCTGCATGTGCTGACAATGTTTGTACGACAATGAGGGCACAAAACCACATATACATGCGTGCGTGTTTGGAAAATAACGACATAAAACTGCCTCCGTTAAAAATAATGTTGAACCGGGAAATGCAGTCTGTCTGTGTGTGTTTGATCTGCCCCGGTGGCCCCACTGCCCTATTCGAACTGCACGATTGAACGTAGGCGGTAGCTTTGCGTCCCATTTTTTCAAGTGGTTTGCTTTTGCTGAATTGTGGGTAAGCAAGGTGGGGGCCATGCGGGGGATTGCGGTGGTGATAAAAAGGCAAAAAAAGGATACTATTTTTGAATATATGACTATTTTTTGTGCTTAGGAAAAGGAAGCAACATTTTTTTTGCGTACGGTCTTGGGGTGAGGGGGCGAATTACCAACTTTGATTACCAATACGTAAAAGACATGTCTGTGTGTAGAGGAAAAAGCGTTGTTACGAGCTGAGCCCGCTTTTTGCAAGATCTCGCGTGGAAGTGGAGGTGATGGACCCGCAGCTGTTCATGATAAAAAAGCCGCATTTTCCCCTGTGAGATCCGGGGGCGGTGGCGTGTCTCAGACGTTGTTTGTGCCAGAATAATGTGAAAATGATATAAGTATCTGTTGTAAATATATACCAATCCGAGCAAATGAGGAGCGGGATGGGTAGACTTTTAGTGATAGATCCTTCTCAGAAATGGGAAGCTTTTTTGCGCACATCCTTTGGCGAAGGGCATGATATCGATTATCATAGCTCGGGAGGTGCGTGGCTAACGTCACTTACCTGCGGCTATGATATTGTTTTAATGTGTTTTCAGAATCGTGGAAACAAGGATTTGGAGATGCTTAAGCAGATAAGGGAACAGGTGCCGCATACTCCTGTCGTTGTTCTTGGCCAGCATTTCGAAACCGATAGTATTGTTCAGGCCGTCAAGGAGGGGGCTTTTGATGTTGTGCCTCTCCCTGCCTCCGAGGAAAAAATGAGGCTCGTGCTTACACGAGCCCTTGAACACCGGCAGATCCGGGATGAAATAGATTATTTGCGTCATGATCAAGGATTCGTTTATGATTTTGATAAGATCGTCGCCGAAAGCGCGGTTATGCGCAGCGTTTTGCATACCTTGAAAAAGTTTTCCATGACCGATGCGACTATTCTTATGACCGGAGAAACTGGAACAGGAAAAAGTTTTTTATCGGGTTCAGTCCATTTCAACAGCAGGCGTAAAAATAAATCTTTTATCACTATCAATTGTGCCAATATACCGGAAACATTGCTTGAAAGCGAACTTTTCGGGCATGAAAAGGGGGCTTTTACCGGCGCGGACAAGATGCGTGTGGGGCGATTAGAGCAGGGCAACGGGGGTACAGTTTTTCTGGACGAAATAGGAGAAATGGTTCCTTCGCTGCAGTCCAAGATGCTGCGGGTTCTCGAAGAAAAAAGTTTTGAGCGCTTGGGAGGAAACAGAACCATTGTATTTGATGTGCGGATTATTGCAGCAACCAACCGTGATCTGGAAACTCTGGTTGCCGAAGGAACGTTCAGGGAAGATTTGTATTACAGAATTAATGTGCTGCGCATCCATCTTCCCCCTTTACGTGAAAGGCGTAAATGCATTGTGCCCCTGGCAAAGTATATCCTGGACAAGGTGAGCCGTGATCTCAAGAAAAAGATCTTTGGCTTTGAGCCTTCGGTTCTTGAATCTTTTTTGCAGTACGCGTGGCCGGGAAATTTGAGACAATTGAAAAATGTTATCGAAAGGGCTGCTATCCTGGAGGAATCTGATGCGATATCTGGTGAAAATATTGTGCTTTCCGAAAAATCTTACGGGACGGTGGTTGCTGCCGGGGACAGGAGTCTGCTCAGTGACTATTCCCGGTCAATCTCTTTGGAGCATCAGGAACGGGCGATGATTTTGTTGGCCCTGCGGGGAAACGACTGGGTGCAAAAAGAAGCGGCCAAGAGGTTGGGGGTGAGCCCACGCGCTTTGAATTATAAAATCAAAAAATTCGGGATTACCTACAAGGGATGGCGAAAACACAGGTAAGGAGTGTTGTCTGGAGGGTCATGCCGGACATGCAGAGATAGAGGAACGAGGTGTAACATTTTACGGAGTTCGTTGCGGAGCTGCCTGATATGGGCTGGTCGTGCCTGGGGCTGAAAGTGCTGCCGTACAGAATGCTCAGTACATCCGGTAAAAGATAATCCCTGCCATCGCAATAACGAACATGCAGGCAAAGCTCATAGCCCATGGCCATTTGGGGGGGGCGAGTGTTGGTTCCAACGAGGAGGAGGTCGGATTTTTGTCTTCAGGGAGGTGCTGACGGTTATCTTGTATCTCTTCGATTGTATGATCCTTTTGCAGCTTGTTCATTTTTTGTTTGAGACGCAGATAGTGCTCTTTCATCCTTGCATACTGGACCAGAGTTGCATTGGCGGTCATTCTCTCCTGATTGATCAGTTCTTTGAGTGTTCGGATAATGTCATCTTTAAACGATGTCGCCCGGTGTTCATTTTCTTCGATCTGCCACTGGACCTGGAGCGTAAGTTTTTCAACCTGTTTTTCGAGATTACGGATGCGCGAGAACAGGCTTTGATCTGGGTATTCATCCGGCGGGTGGATGTGGTCTTCAGGCTCTGAGAATTTCTGCTCCTGCATCTGCAGGCCGATTCCGCCCTTGTCCGCAACAACCTGGTCAATAATTTCGGTCGAGATGTTCTGCAATTCATCGGCAAATCCATACACCAGGGCGGCATCGCACAAAAGATTGATTGACCGGGGTACCCCGCCTGAAAATGTATAAATTTTTTCAATAGATTCCGGGGTAAAAAGACCGGCATTTCCCCCCGCCTGTTCAATCCGGTAGGCAATGTAATGGGATACTTCTTCTTTGGAAAGGGGACCTAGGTGGTAGTTGACGGCGATGCGCTGCGTCAGCTGAGCCATTTCGGGACTTTTGATTTTGATCTTCAGTTCCGGCTGACCGACGAGCATGATCTGCAAAAGCATTTGTGATTCGCTTTGCAGGTTGGAAAGCATACGCACTTCTTCCAATACTTCCGTAGAAAGATTCTGGGCCTCGTCAATAATGATCAGGACTTTTCGTTGACGAGCATATTGGGCGATAAGAAATGCATTCAAGAGATCAAGATTTTTTGATTTGTTATTTCTCTCTGGGGTTAGTTCATATTCGGAAAGAATCATTTCAATGAGTTGATCGCCAGAAATTTGTGTATTGAAAATGACGGCCACTTCCATGTCCTGGTCGATTTGACGCAGAATATGACGGATCAGGGTTGTTTTTCCTGTCCCGATATCTCCTGTCAGGAGAATAAATCCTAGATTTTCAGCGATCCCATACTGCAGGTAGGTAAGAGCCAGCTGGTGTTTGGAAGTCATGTACAGACAGTCCGGATTGGGCACGATACTGAAAGGCTTGCAGGAAAATCCGTAAAATTTTTTGTACATGGCGGGTTTTGCCCTTGTTCAATGTGTGTATGCGGCCTTGTTCATCACCAGACCTACAATTTCCTTGTCCCCGAGCATTTCGATAGCCTTTTGAATTTTTTCTTTGGGGGCGCGATCAGCCTCGACCACGAGAATGATCGCATCTACATATGAAGAAAAAATAAGGGCATCGGGATTATCCACCAAAGACGGACAATCAAAGATCACATATCGGTCCGTATATCTCGTTTTAAGTTCGCGGACCAATGACTGCATTTTTGGGGTTCCCAAGAGGTCGGTTGATCCCTGATTGCTTTGCCCGGCAGGTAGGACGACGATATCCTGCATGCCTTCGGGATGTATGAGCAGGGAGTCCAGAGGAGTGTCCTTGACCAAATAGTCCGTAAGACCGGCATGGCGTTCCAATCCAAGGTAGGTGCTGATATCTGGACTGCGCAGGTCCATATCGACAAGCAGAGCGGTTTGCTGAGCGTGTCTCGCAAAGCTCAGAGAAAGATTGATGGCCGTCGTTGTTTTGCCTTCGTTCGGCGTGGCACTGGTGATCATCAGTGTTGTTTTGCCCTGATCTTTTGTCTTGGACATGATTTTTGTCCGTAACAGGCTATACGTATCAATGAGCTTAGGATCATCGAGGGCCGTGAGTATTCTGAATCGTTCCAGGTCGCGGTGGACACTCGGAATTACTTTGGTTTTGGTGTACACAATGGGTTCATGCGCAGCAGTCCTTTGTGCATGGTTGTCGTGAAAGAGGGGCGCACGAAGCATTTCTGCAGGGGTATGTTCATGTTCCAGTTTTGCTTTTTCTAGAGCTTTAGCAATTTTGCTCATGTGATACTCGTTGGCTTGGGATGAAAGAACGTGGGGTAGAGCCGCCGAACAAACC
>JAQVZR010000051.1 GCA_028708105.1 Desulfoplanes sp.
GCCTGCCGACTCATGGTACGACATTATAGACGTAACGATATTCTTCGGATGGTGCGCAAACGGCGTGTGGGGCATGAACCGTAGTGCGAAAAGAGATACGGTGATGACGAAGGCTTGTTTGGGTGAATGCATGTGGTGTTCTTTGACTGAGTGTGGATGATTATATTGGTATGCGAACGAATAAGTCAAAAAAATTAAATAGATAAAAATGCACGCAGATTGTGATCCAGGCGTTCCAGAAGGGCAACGAGAGTTTCCCGGTCTTTTTGATCCATGGAGCCGTAGACGGCGTCCAGAAGGATGGTGGATATTTCACGGAACACGGGCCTGAGATTTTGTCCTTTATCCGTAAGTTCGACCAGAATAACCCGGCCATCCTGGGGGCTCGGCTTTTTTCGAAGGTACCCGTTGCGCTCTAGGTTGCCCAGCATGACAGTGATCGTGGATTTGACACGTCCAGATTCCTTCACCACCGTTTTGACAGGGACGGGGGCTGTCTGTGTGAATAAAAAAGATAAAACACTGCCGTGGGCCGGGACGATTCCGGTGACGTTCCGTGCCTTGAGCTCCTGATCAATGATCAGGTTGGCTTGTTCCCGGATGCGGGCCAGTTGTGCGATAATTCCTTGGGTATTCATCGGTAGTATTCCTGTTTGTGCGTTGATAGCCTTTTTTAGTTTGCATACGAACTAAATGTCAAGAGGAAATATGGCGGCAGAAGTAGAGCTCTTGCGTGCGCCGGATTTTGATTCAAATATAATGCTGGCGATATTCTCAAACTCACCATCAGGATATTTCAATTCACGCGAATGGTGAGGTGTATCGTTTGTATTGGTATAGCCTGCGTATATGAGAGCATGGAAAGTGGATTGAGATAATCAATTGGATTTTGGCTATCGTATGGACATAAGATATATTTTTGTTCCATTAAGCATGCTGTTTTTGAAGATAGCTCTGCGGAGTAATAACGATATCTCATTCATTATTAAGGAGTTATATCATGTCCACCCGTATTCTCGAATGCCAGGGACTCCCCTGTCCACAACCTGTTTTGCGCTGCAAGGATTGTATTGAAAGCGACCCCGGAACGGAAATGGTGATCCTTGTCGATAATGATGCTGCCTGTGAGAACGTGACCCGCTTTTTAGGGGTCAAGAAGTATGAGGTTGTTTCAACTGAAAAGGACGGTGACACCTGGAAACTTACGGCAAGACCTTCATCTACTTTTACCTTGGATGACGATGCTTCTGCCGAAACGAATGAATTTTCCCAGCCCCGCGACAAGGGCACAAAAACACTTGTGTTTATCGCTTCTCCCGTGATCGGCGAAGGCGATGATGTCCTCGGCGGCAAGCTGATGCAGAATTTTGTCTCGGTTCTTCCGGAACTGGGCAGCGATCTGTGGCGGATTATTCTGCTCAACGGCGGCGTCAAGTTGGCCATCACCGGCAGCCCTGTTCTGGATAAGCTTCAGGCTCTTGAAAAAAACGGGGTTTCTATTCTGGTGTGTGGAACTTGTCTGGAGTTTTTTACCATTCTGGATCAGAAACAGGTCGGGGAAACAACCAATATGCTTGATGTCGTCACCAGCATGCAGCTTGCGGACAAAGTCCTCAGCATGTAGAGAGCTGGACTGTTTATATTGAAGAATCAAGGACGTCTGCTGTTTTCTGTGGTAGCGAAACCCCATAGGGCTTCGGAGTATGATCCGGAAAAAGGAGCGTAGGCTGGATGGAGAAGATCGAACTGGTCAAGAGTGTCAGAGCTGCAGGGTGAGCAGCTAAAATTTCTCCGGGGGACCTGGAGGATGTACTTGTCGATTGCATGACCCAGCAGGATGATCGTTTGCTCACAAGCCTGGGAGATAATGAGGATTCTGCCATTGTGCGCTTTCCTGCGGGCAAGGCACTGGTGCAAACTTTGGATTTTTTTACGCCTATTGTCAATGATCCTTATTGGTTCGGGCAAATAGCCGCCGCCAATGCCCTGTCCGATGTCTATGCCATGGGCGGGCTGCCGTACACGGCCATGAATATCGTGTGTTTTCCCATCAAAAAGTTTCCGAAGGAAATTTTGCGGGAAATATTGCATGGTGGAATGGATAAAATCCGTGAGGCCGGGGCTGTTTTGGCCGGCGGACACAGCGTAGAAGATGAAGAAACCAAATATGGGCTGTCTGTTACCGGGATTGTCGATCCGGATCACTTTGCGTCCAATAAGGGACTACGTGCCGGCGATCATCTTCTGCTGACAAAACCCATCGGTACGGGTGTCCTGGCCACAGGACTGAAGGCCGACTGGGAGGGATCAGAAAAATTTGAAGAAATTCTATATCGCTGGGCAGGCATGCTCAATGCTGCCGGTGGTGAAGTGATTAGGGAATTGGACCTTATTGGAGCCACGGATGTTACTGGTTTTGGTTTGGGGGGGCATCTTTTGGAAATGGCCCGAGCATCCAAGGTGGATGTGGTTTTGCGTCTTGGAGATATTCCTTTTATTCCCGAAGCAGTTGAATTGGCTGGTATGGGAATGATTCCGGCAGGCAGCTTTGCGAATAAAAAATTTTGTGCGTCTTTGGTGGAAATTTTCCCGCAATGCGATCCACTGCTTGTGGATCTGGTGTTTGACGCCCAGACTTCAGGAGGCTTGCTACTGGGGGTCCCCGAAGCAAAGGTCGCCCGTGCAGTCGAAATCTTGGAGCAGCATGGTGCATTGGCTGCATATGTTGGTGACGTGGTCGTTTTTGATCCGGATCGGGGTTCTCTGCGTCTTCATCCCTGAGTTTTTTATAGTACGCCATAAAAAAAGTCCCCTGCGTGTACAGAGGACTTTTTTTATGGCGTACTACCGTATAAGAAGCCCGGATTGTTATTCGGACTCAACAACATTTTCTGCTTTTGTTCCGCGTTCACCTTCTATAATATCGAAATGAACTTTTTCACCTTCACGAAGGGTCTTGAATCCGGGTTTCTGAATAGCGGAATAATGTACAAAAACATCTTCGCCACCATTTGCCTGTTCAATAAAACCAAACCCTTTCTTTTCGTTGAACCATTTTACTGTTCCTTCGTAACTCATGGAAACACTTCCTCCTAAAAATATTGCGTGCCATAAATTTAAAAAAACCTAACTAGCCTCCTATTGAGATATTTTTGTCAAGGATGCAAGGGATTTTTTAGTCTTTTTGGCTACCTTACACCTTATTTTTGAAATTCGTTGAAAATCTTGTCATTTGGTAGGTTGAGTACTACTAACAGAAATGTAGTATGATTGTTTCCGGCTTGGTGTTTGGGAAAATGTCTTCTCCCTGGCTCGGCTTTATCTATTTTTTATGTACTGAAACATTCCGGGAGTATCGGATGATGCAAGATCATTTTGGCAGATCCGTGTCGTATGTGCGGATAAGTGTTACGGACAGATGTAATCTGCGATGCTTTTATTGCCGTTCACTCAAAGATTGGAAATTTATTCCTCATGAGCAAATCTTGCGATATGAGGAAATGATCTATCTTATAAATATTCTCAAGGAAGAAGGCGTTGCCAAAATTAGATTCACGGGGGGTGAACCCTTTGCCCGGCGTGACTTTGTTCCTTTTCTTGAGGAATTGGCCCAGGCCCATCCTGAGTTACATCTCCATATCACGACCAATGGAACATTAATCAGGGATTCTATACATATACTCAAGGATATCGGTATATCAGGGTTGAATATTTCCCTGGATACATTGCGCCGGGATAGGTTTGAAAAGATTACCGGACGGAATTTTTACGATACCGTGCGCGCTTCCATCGACCGTGCCATTGAAGCAGGGTTGCGGACAAAAATAAACGTGGTTGCCCTGCGCGGAGTCAATGACGATGAGCTTCCTGATTTTGTACGTTTTGCCAGGGATTATCCTGTAGATCTCAGATTTATCGAGTTCATGCCCATCGGCGGATCGTGTCCCTGGAAAGCAAAGCATTACTGGTCTGCCACGGATATCAAACAGGAATTGGCTGTACTCACGGACCTTGTTCCTGAACGGGCTGTTGACCGTACACACGGGCCTGCTCGGATGTTTGGTCTGCCCGGAGGCAAGGGGCGTATCGGGGTTATTTCGGCTTTGAGCGATCATTTTTGTGATGAATGCAATCGCTTGCGTATAACTTCCGAGGGGAAAATACGGCCATGCCTTTTTTCGGACCAGGAATATCCTTTATTGCCATTGTTGCGGAAAGATGAAAGAAATTTAGCAGAAATCAGATCCTTTTTACACCAGGTTACCTTGAACAAGCCTATGGGGTATACGTTGCTTCAGGCGTACAGGGACCATCATGATGCAAGCGTCTGTAACCGGATGATGTCCACAATCGGTGGTTGAGAGCACAGCATACGCATAATGTTTTTTTGCGCAGAAAGGAGGCTTGGATGACGAATACGGATAAAAAAGACACGGTTTTCCAAAGTGTAGGTGAAACAGCCAAAACTATCATTGCTGAAAAACCTGATTTGCAGGCTGCGATCAGCTCTTTTGGTGGAATGCTGGAAGCCTCACAAAAAGTTCAGGCGTTATTAGGCCCCTGGAATACAGATACATTGGTGGACGTGGATACGACGGAGCGGTTGGCCCAGGGAGAAAGTATACTGAACATGGTATCTTTGTTGGATTTTACCAATCAGGTTGCCTCTGCCGCATCCATCATGTTCCCAGCCATGCAAAAGGCCTTTTCAACCATTGCCGGGGATGTTGAAAAAATAAGCGCTGTAGCCAAAGCAGATTCTGTTGATCTCTACCCGTGCCTGCAGGGCATGGTTGCCGGAGATGAGCAACTCCTTAAAACTGCTGCAGAAAAAAGTGATGTCTCGTATGATGTTTTTACCTTTGTCATGTCCCAGCTTCTTTCTCCGTTTGTGCACAGCCAGGCCAAAAGCTTTGCTTCTGCTTTTGATTTGAGTGCATGGACCAAAGGGTACTGCCCTGTCTGTGGCTCTTTTCCTTCCGTATCCTATCTCGTGGGAGAAGGCGGGAAACGTTGGCTCCATTGCGCTGAATGTGGCCATGAATGGCGTTTTCAGCGTCAGATCTGCCCTTATTGTGAAGATAACGCTGCCAAAGGACTTGATTACTTTTATATTGAAGATCGATTGGCTGAGCGAGCCTATGTCTGCAAAGAATGCAAAAAATATTTGTTGACCATTGATATCCGAGAACTTGCTCTCAAACCAAATATGGATATTGCTCCCGTTGGTCTCATTGCCCTTGACGTCAAGGCGCAGGAAGAGGGGTATGCTCCTCTTGTGGATTTGCCGTGGAACAATTTTACGGCATAGCCGGGTCATCCTTTGTTTGAAAGGTTGGGGTGGCGGATTACAAGGATGCGCAACATTTTTTGCCAGGTACGGACGGACCCGCGTACGGGTGTTGGTGGCCAGTTGCTGAACTTCCTTAAAAGATAGCGCTTTTTTAAAGAGTTTTTAACAGAGCAGGGTATGTGGTTATGTTCCGAAAGATCATCTTGGGTTTTGTCTGCGTGTGTGTGTGTCCTTTTTTTGCATCCGCAAGTGAGTTAACGGCCAAAATCCAGCAGCAGTATACCTCCTTACAGTCCTTTCAAGCGCATTTTGTTCAGAAACTGACGAATGCTGCAACCCATGAGGTGGAAGTTCGTTCCGGGATGATTGCCTTTGCAAAACCCCGGAATATCCGCTGGGAAACCGTCTCTCCGGAAAAGGAATTGCTGCTTGTGGGCAGTGATGTCGTGTGGGACTATTTTCCTGGGGAAGAAGTGGCTTATAAGTATGCGGTCGAGCAGGTTCTGCAGTCCAAGACGATGTTGCGGTTTATTTCCGGCGAGGCAAATCTGGAAGAGGATTTTGTGATCGAGGATCAGGGGGAAGACGGCGGACAGCACAAGGTGAAGCTTATTCCCAAAGAGCCTGAATCCAATCTGGTGCTGGCCTATCTTTGGGTACACCCGGATTCGCATATGCTGGGTAAAATTCTGATCGTGGATTTTTTCGGGAATGGCAATGAATTGGAACTCAGCGATATGATTCTCAATGGGTCTATAGCCCCTGCGACATTTATTTTTTCGCCGCCTCAGGGTGTTGATGTTCAGGATTCTTCAACCCCGTAATGTACAAACGGGATGGAGCTGCAGCTGTTTTCAAGGGAGATCGCACCCGTTTGGAGGTGCAATCTCCCTTTTTTAGTGGATACTTTTTTTGAGATCAGTGATCTCTTGAGATGTCAGTTCTCGGAATGTCCCGGGGGCAAGAGTGCCTAGAGTGATAGTGCCCTGCCGGATGCGTTTGAGTTTAAGCACTTTGAGTCCAAAATCCCGGCACATGCGTCGGATCTGCCTGTTGACACCCTGGCGCAGGATCATCCGCAATGTAGTGGTTTTTCCCATTCTGGAAATGATATTCACGTTGACAGACCTGAGGTGATCACCCTCGGCCAGAACCATCCCGCTGCTCATCGTTTTTACGGTGTCAGCGGTGACTGTTCCACTGACATGGACTTCGTACTCTTTGGGATGATTGAAACTGGGATGCGTCATCTTTTGGGTCAGGTTGCCGTCGGTAGTCATAAGAAGCAGTCCCTCGGAACAATAGTCCAGTCTTCCAATGGGAAAAATCCGACGTTTTTTGATGGCTTCGGGGAACAGGTCCAGAACCGTTTTGCGGCCTTGGGGGTCGCTCAGGGTGGTTACTGTGCGTACTGGTTTGTTGAGCAAAAGGTACAGGTGCTGCTGCTCTGTGCCGCCCGGGGCAATTTTTTTCCCGTCAACTTCAATAACGTCGTGCAGAGGATCAACCTTCATGCCCGGGGATGAGACCGGAAGATTGTTGACCCGGACTTTACCCTTGGCAATGAACTCGTCAGCACGCCGGCGGGAGCAAATACCCGCCTGGGCAATGGCCTTGTTAATCCGTAGCAGGGAGGATGCTGTTTCTTCTTTGCTTTGCGGGGCTGAGCCCCTGGGAGGAGTGTTGTTAATAGTCACAATATCATCTCTTGGTTGCTCTATGTTGTTTGGGGTTGAACACGTGGGGTGTCTTCATCATGGGGGCGATGACGAGATTTTCGGCCTAAAACCTGTGAGATTTTTTTGCTGATTTCTTCAAGGGTGTAGGGTTTAGTCAATATATCAATAAATCCGTAGGACTCATAATTGGCCATGACCGGATCTTGAGAATAACCGCTGGAGACAATAACCTTGGCATCCTGATCAATTTCCAGAATTTTACCCACGGCCTCTTTACCGCCCATGCCTCCCGGGATGGTCAGATCCATGATGATCAGGTCGATGGGGGTCTGTGGACTGGCGTATTGTTGGTATTTGGCAATGGTTTCAGCACCGTCGCTGGCCGTCAGAACCGTGTAACCCAAAAATTCGAGGGTTTCTTCCATCACTTCCCGGATGGATTCATCATCGTCCATGAGCAGGATGGTCCCCTGGCCGGCAATGGCTTGGTGTAAGGGAACAGGTGGAGAAGGCTTTTCCTGTTGGGGACTGGCTGGTAGATAGATGGAAAAGACCGTGCCCTTGTTTATTTCTGATGTTACGGCAATATGCCCATGGTGGTTTTTAATAATTGAGTAGGTGGTTGCCAGACCGAGACCGCTTCCGGCTTTTTTGGTGGTAAAATAGGGATCAAATATTTTTTTGAGATTGGTCTTTGAGATTCCTTCTCCCTGATCCTTTATGGTAATTTCAATATATTCCCCTGGCTGGACAGGAATATGTGATGTTTTATCGATACGTATGTTTTTGCACGTAACATCGAGTCGTCCTCCTCTGGGCATGGCCTGGTCGGCGTTGATGGTCAGATTCTCAATGACCTGGGCGATCTGCCCGGGGTCAATTTCAGCGTTCCAGATATCCCGACTGATATCAATAGATGTTTTAACATTGGACCCACGCAGGACAAAGGTGATTGAATCCTTGATAAGATCGCGGATACCGGTAAGTTCAATGATGGGTGCTCCGCCCTTAGAAAAGGTAAGCAGCTGCTGGGTTAATTGCTGAGCCCGTTGCCCGGCTTTGCGGGCTTTTTGGAGATGTGTATGGGTTTTTTTATCCAGAAGGGGATTGTTCATGGCCAGAATGATATAATTGAGAATCGCCGTGAGAATATTATTAAAGTCGTGGGCAATGCCGCCGGCCAGCAGGCCGATAGATTCCAGCTTTTCGGATTTGAGCTGTTCCTGTTCCTGACGTTTGAATTCCGTGATATCCCGCATGATCAGGACCTGGCCCATAGTTTCGCTTTGTTTATCGAACAGAGGGAGGACGCGCAGGGCAATATCCCGTAGAGTTTTTCCTTTTGTCTGAAATAGGGCATCCTGTTCTTTTTCAAGAAGTTGTAGGGTACGCTGATCCTGTTCCTTACGGTTGAGAACCAGCGGGGTGGTATTTATGGAAATATGGAAGGTCTCGCAAAATTTTTTGCCTGTTACTTCACAAGATCTCCAGCCTCCGAGATTCTCCATGGCCTGGTTGAGAAAGAGAACTATTCCTTTGTTGTTCAGGGTGATAACGCCGTCATTAATGCTGCGGAGGGTGGTTGAGAAGAGTTCTTTTTCGCCTTCCAGAGCATCTTCGGCAGCCTTTCTGATAAGAATTTCTTTTTTCAGAAGTTCGTTGGCTGTTTCTAATTTTTGGGTTCTACGGAGAATATTTTTTTCCAGTTCGTCATTCAGGGCCTCAAGTTTTTTTTGGGCCTCTTTGCTGCGTGTAGTAGAT
>JAQVZR010000052.1 GCA_028708105.1 Desulfoplanes sp.
ATCTCAGCTGTTTCTTGAATCTTGAGGACTGACAGTGGTCAGGGTACAGGAGTTGGATGTTCGGAAGAATATTGAGGGAGTTCTGGAGTTGAGTAAAGGCACAGCCCGACAGTGAGAGGAGCAAGGTTGACCGGCTGATCGTGCTTCGAAGGGAGTTTTCGGGTTCGAGTCATTCATTGCCTGAAAAGTCCGTGCACGCAATGGTTCAGCAACAATGTTACTCTGTCATGGCCGCACAGTCTGAGAACACCCCCCCTCCCCCCCTCAAGGGGGGACCTCCTTGCCGGCAATGCCGGGCTCAGCAGAAAGATCTCGGTGGCGTGCGTAACTTCAGTTTATAATTCTGCGATAGCCTTATGCTTCCATTCCGAAGGGTGTTTGACTGCACACCCCTCTCGCGTACCATGTTGAGATCGATATAAGGCAACAGATGAGATGGATTGTCCGTATCCATAGCCTGCGTGCGATAGCGATCTTTCTCAAAATTTTCTTTGCGTTTTTATTATGGTATCCCTGAGCACTCCTATCGGCTATGAGATATATTGATCTGGGAATGTCTCTCTGCTTTGAATCTTCCCAATTGGCTGGCTTTCAATCTACCCAATTAGCTGGCCTTGGATCGCGATAAGCTGCATCGCTTTCTGGTTCTTCTGGGTTCTCCTGATTATTTTGCATCTCAAAAAAACGTTCATCTTCACCATCAACATGAAGATCAGAATAATCTTCCCAGCTTTCTCCATCCATATCGTCGTAAGAATCTCCCCAATCTTCCATTTTTCCTCCAGTTACAAAATATTCCGCCGCCTTCGTTATACCGCTGAAAAAAATGTATTTTCAGTGAGCCATGAAGGATTTTTGATTTGTCCTCTCATTAGAAGTTACGACTCTGCCCCCTTGTACCTAAAAGGCGGAGGGGGCGACCCCGTTAATGACGGGGAGTTATGGGCACAACACCGCGACATTTTGGATAGGTACTGCATCCCCAAAACTCTTCACCTGCTTTTTCTCCCTTTTTAATTATTCTACGCACCATCACAGAAGAGCACTTCGGACACCTTGGTGCATCTTGATGCTCTGGAGTGGATTTTGCGTCATCCATTCGGGTCGAAACTCCCATTGCATCCAGGATGGATTTTTTAACATCAGCAATGGAATACGTTGCCTGTGCCGGAATTTGAATCAATGGCAAAGAAACCACATCGCAAAGTTTTATGAGAAATGCATCACGATCTTGTCGCTTGGCTGCACTATGGGACTTGTCATCCAACTCAATCACTGCGGCTACCGTGAGATCATTTTTATCGCATAGAACAAAATCAAAATGTTTCGCCTTGATCCGGTTGAATGCTCGCTGCCATGCTCTCCGATCTTTGAGTGATTTTACGGTTACGATATCAGCAATACGGACTTTTCCCATTACCCGGTACTCTTTCCCGACAGCCTGATCCAGAACGCCTAGGAAAGACCTCTCCGCAGGGGAAAATAGTGCGTGGCATTTTTGATATGGATACTCTGTCGTATCTGAGCTGCCCGAAAATTTGAGTTTAATGACAATGCCAATTATGACAATGAGCAAAACTATACTCAGGGCGAACCATTCCATGTATCTTCTCCTTTGATAATTAAAAAATGTTTATTATTGGTCTGTCTATTCAATGGTATCGTATTCTTGCTCATTCCTTCTTTTTTTTATCCAGTTAAGGAAGCATTGTTTGCCTGTCCCTTTTCCCTCCTTCCCCACGACAAGGCTTTGTTCGCCGAAACAATCGCGCCTATCATCAATGAACTCAACGTACTGCATCCATTTCGAGAAGGAAACGGCAGGGGCATCCGTTATTTTCCATCTTTAACTCTTCTGATCATTTATCCTTCAATTCTTTTGATCGTTTTATCTTCAGTTAACAGCTTCATCGGTTGAATGGCTGTGTTGTTTAACAGTCGCAGTCTGTTAGGCTGCTCCAGTCCCTGTTGTATAAAATGTGCATTCAGATTTTCTAGATTCGACAGGCAGACAAGCTGGGAAACATTGGCGTAATCGCGAATATTACCTTTCTCTTCGGGATGTTCATCTCGCCATTATTTAGCTGTCTTGCTGAAAAGAGCCATATTCAAAAGATCGGCTTCTGATGCATACACCAGATTAATTTGATGTTTTGTCAGTTCCGGGGGGATTAGATTTTTTTTGATGACATCGGTATGAATACGATAATTGATTTTTGTCAAATTTCGTCTGATGTTCCAGCCGAGTTGTTTCTGTTCTGATTCTTTGAGGCGTTGAAATTCCTTGATGAGATAGCGTTTAAAAACAGGGCTGATAGCTGAACAAAATTCAAAAGCGATATCTTTGTGAGCATATGTTCCACCATATCTTCCCCCTTTGACGATTATACCTATAGCGTCAGTCCTTTCAACCCATTTTCCCGGGCTTAAGACGAAAGAAGTCAATCCGGCATTCATCCTAAAGTGGTCGAATTCGACCACGTTAAAATTGGGTTATGCAATTGTTCCCAAGTGCCAATAAATTCAATCGTCCCTCTGTTTCGAATCCAGTTTTTTATTATATCGGCGGCACGGAAATCTCCATCTTTTGAATTTGCAATATCGGTCAGTGATATGTAATCCAGATCACTTTGAGAATAAACAGTGATATCGGTTCCCTGAACATCAATTTTATTTTTGTTCATCGTTTTTACTCCTCAAGCTGATATTCTTGACGTCGGAGGATTTAAGATTTGCCCGCCTATCTACGTGATCTGCTGATGGTGTTCTTGGATATGCCATCTCTGGAGACCACTTCCTGCCCGCATACCTTGCGGGGGCCAAGGGCAAAGTTCCCGGTGAAGCAGAAGACATGTCCGGTGAAGACGACTTCGGGCTGGGGATCATCCAGGGGCAGAGAAGAGGGCATGGATGTCATGTTTTCGAGGACCGTGTTGTTGCCTGTCGCATGCTTGAGAAAGGAGAGGAGATCCTGGCGTTCATCATCATCCATGACTCCGTCCTGGATGATATCCTTGAGCCGAGAATACAGTGCGGGCATGAGAACATTATCCGAGGCCATCCGGTTTTTCCCGAGCCATGCCAACAGAAATTTGGCCTCGTCCTGATTGACGTCCCCGTCTGCCAATACTCCTCGGCATATTCCCAAAAGTTCATCCATGACCAGATCAGTAACCCGGTCAATGTTGTAATTGGCAGGACAAGGGGTGATGTCGTAATAGTCAGACATGATTCCTTCGTAAGGCTACATAGAAATTGACGTGAGAAGCAGGGTTGTGTTTTTCGTGCTGCTTAGATTGATGTTTTTTTTGGGCAAAAATATGGTTTTAAGGCCTGAAATTCTGCTTCAAGAAGGCTGGATCGAAGCCAGTATCGCCGGGTTCAACGGTAATCCTGCCCCTATACGCAACGTGATGTCCCCCGTTGGGCATGCGGAGGTCTCGGATTGCGATAGTATGGACCCAAAAACAACGGTTTTCAAACTGGTTTTAGTTTAGGACGTAGATTTATAGGATGTCGGATCAAATCTGTGCAAACTTGTTTTTTCTGGTTTGGCCATTCCCATGGCCCCCGCCGTCCGGTCCGACCCCCATCCGCAAATGACCGTCTGCGAAACAAAAAATCCAAACGCTTTAGCTTTGGGAATATGTCAAATTCAAGCCACATGGTGAAAAGGAGAAACCGATGAAGACGTTGACTTCAAAAAAGCTGTTACCGATCCCCATACTGATTCTTATCAGTGGGGCCATGTTCTCTTCTCATTTTGGAGTGGGGGACCTTATTTTCCCCCCGATTCTGGGCAGGGATTCGGGGGCCGACTGGTTTACCGCATCCATCGGTTATGCCTTAATCAACAGTATCGGTGTCTGGTTGGCGTATCTTGCCTGTGCGCAGCAAAATCAATCTCTGAGCGGGATTGCAACAAAGATTTTAGGAAAATTTTTTGGGAAAATCTACACGGCTATTCCCGTGCTGATAATGGTTTTTTTTATTCTTCCCCGAGTGGCTTCCGCCACCCATGAAATGGCCGTGCTCCCTCTTTTTCCTTCGGTTCCTCTGGGGGTGTCCCTGGGTGTTTTTTTCCTCGTAAGTTTTTATATCGCGTATACCAGAGCAACGGTGATGGACAAGCTGGGCCGATTTCTTGCCCCGGCACTTATTCTTTTTGTGCTCATTCTGGTGGTCAAAGGTATCGCTGATCCTCTGGCCACGCCGGGGATTTCCGGATGTGCAACGCCCTTAAAAGACGGTATGCTCAATGCGTACAATACCATGAATGCCATTGGCGCACTCCTTTTTGGGGGCTGGATACTCCATGAATTGAAAATGAGACACATTGCCGACATCCGTGACATGGGCGTCAATCTTAATATTATAGGAATCGGTACAGCGCTGCTACTCAGCATCACCTCCACCTCACTGGTTTACCTTGGAAAATCGTCAGGGCCGGCATTCATGGATGCACCCATCGGAGTGTTGTCTACTGACATAGCAAAAGGGCTGCTGGGGCAGGCCGGTTTGATCGGTTTTGCCGTCATTATGGCCCTTAGCTGCCTGAGCACGTCCGCAGCCATATCGTCAATGGCAGGCGATATGTTTTCAGAAATGAGCGGTGAAAAGTTAAAATATCGAGTGATTGTAACTGCAGCCACCCTTGCTGGCTTTATTGTCGGACTGGTGGGACTCAGCAGAATTGTAAAATATACGGTACCGTGGCTCGTGCTTCTCTACCCGTCAATCATTGTCCTTATTATCACTGCCCTGTACCGTAAATTTGATGAGATCCGTATACCTGTCATTTCCGGTGTTATAGCAGCTCTGGTTTTTGGCTTTGGAGACATGCTCGGTTTCTACGGCATGAAGGACAACCCCATTTCCGTGTTTGCAGCTGCGCTTCCTTTGGGAAATCAGGGGATTGGCTGGATGCTTCCCACCTTTGTTCTGATCGCCCTTATCTGGTTACTGCTTAGTGTTTTTTCTCAGTTGAATCAAAAACGTGGAAAAGAACTATGAAAAATTAAACCAGGAAAAGTTAGTTTTCTATATGGTACGGCATGGCCTGGGTTCAGGGGGCAGTGTGCAAGGTGCTCTCCACGTTCAGACGGGCAATCGGGCAGGGTTTCTGATCCTGGATCTGGGCATGGCGGATTGGGGAATCGAGATCCGGAACTGATTGCAAAAATACCGAGAATCCATCCATGAAAGCGGCGCATTGGATACTGGAAAAGGGGCACATCTGGACCCGAAGATGGTAAGCAAGGAACGCAAAAAAAAGGATACAAGCTCACTGTCGCCGACCGCCTCAGATTCAAGATCCGATATTTCACGGATTCGGGCGTCATCGGAACGAAGGAGTTCGTTGCCCGGAATTTCAAAAAATTTCACGACTATTTTGTCTGTAAACGGGAAAAGAAATCCTGCAATGTGGACGGATTCGACGGGATTTTTCCCCTGAAACGTTTATCCAACACCTGATTGCGATTTTTCCTGAAAGATCAGATCCCCAGGGCCAATGGTGAGGTTGCTCTTGGATTTTTGCGTGCAAAATCCGAGAAATCGGTGATTCCGGGTCACCTTATCCTCTCCTCTGCTCCGGGCAGGATCATCGATTCGGGCGCATTACAGAATTTTAACACTATGACCTTCGGGCATCACAATTTATTAACATTCCTGGGCTAGTGTTTTTTGCAGTGGAGAGAGCGTGATGATGTTGCTGAAAATTATTTTGCGCATCACCATGAACATATCTCCGGATTTCGGGTGTGATTGTTTTTGTAAACGTCAACTACATGACATAAATAATAAATAGCAAAACAGGAGGGGGCATGACCATTAAAAAGAAACGTCGAACCGTCATAGGATTTCTTTTTCTTTTGAGTGTTTCGATATCGTCGGTGCCTGCTCTGGCCGGACCGCCTCGAGGATTCGGACCCGGTGGGCCTGGATTTTTTTTCTGGCCGGGGGCGTTGTTCGAACTCGTCGTAGTCGGAACCCATCACCTGTTCTGGCGGGATGGTGCCTTTTATCGGAAGGCCCCGGAGGGATACGTGGTGGTGGAGGCTCCTCAAGGGGCGGTCATTTCCTCGATGCCCCTTGGGGCCGAGATCAGGATTGTCGATGGAGTGAAGTATCACTACTATAACGGTATCTATTACATCCGAAGATCTGAGGGCTACATGGTGGTTGCACCACCTGTCGTGACCGAGGTCAAGGACGCAACTCCGGTGGAGACCATGCATGTGCAGGGGGAGGCTTTCGTGACTGTCGACATGCTCAATGTCAGGTCCGGGCCCGGGAAAAAATTCGGGGTCATCGCCCTCGCTTACAAGGGGGAGGTCTTGAAGATATACCATGAATCGCAGGACTGGATCTATGTGGAGATTCCCTCGGGTCGGTCGGGGTGGGTTGATAAACAGTTCACTTCTTTTTTGAATCCCGTACCGGCAGGGTGATTTTTTTTAAGATATTTTACAAAGGAGGACGTATGAGGACAAACATAAACGCGCATATTATTTTTTTGGCAGTGCTGCTGGCGATCGCCCTGATGGTCGGTTGTGCCGGCCCGCAGGGGTATTCAGGACATTCAGGCTCTGGCGGTGGCGGAAAGGACCAGCCGCCTACCAAGGAAGAGTTGCTGACAGAATATGACAAGGATCACGACGGCAGGCTGTCCAAAGCGGAGTTCCCTGGGCCGGATGAGCATTTCAGCCTGCTGGATACCAACTCCGACGGGTATCTCGAAGCCGATGAACTTCCCGATGGTCCTCCCAAGAGAGGACGGAGAGGATAGAGGGTGTTCAGGCGCCCACCCATGTGAGGATAGTAAGGAAGCGAGACGTTCGCTCCGGGTCAGAAAGCTGTCCACTGTGCTTAGGGGGCTCTATCCGTCTACCCCACTTGAAACAGCGAGGAACCTCAACATCTAACCTGTCCTGTTATTCAGTCCCGTTGTTCGTTGAGATTTTCAATGTATTGTTTGATAAGTGGTGCAGGCTTAGCTATGAACACTATGAATGTCCCTTTGGGAGTTTGATTAATATTGCTTCAAAATCCGGTCGATAGCAGGTGATGCTTGGGGGGAGATGTGCGTGGCCAGTATTTTTGGCCATACATCCGTTCCGGACGATGTTCGCAAGAGCATTCCAATAGTTTGATGAAAACCTAAAAAACTATGACAAGGATTCCTCCGGCCACCAAGGAGATTACATGCTTCGAATTGCCGTACTTTCCCTTTCACTCCTCACTGTCATGTCCGGTGCTGCCGTGGCCCCGGCTTTAGCAGATATCTTGGCCTTTTTCCCGGATGCCTCGGCCATGTTGGGCAAGATGGTGCTTACCACACCGGCCTTGAGCATTATTCCTGTGGCACTGCTTACGGGGATGGTCAGCACCAGGGTTCCCCGAAAACGGCTGATCTACACGGGTATTTTCTTCTATATCCTCGGCGGATTTGGCGGGGGTATGGCTACGTCTATACCTTTCTTACTTTCTATGCGCGTTGTTCTTGGAATCGGAGTGGGGATTCTTATGCCTCTTTCCACCGGGCTTATCGCGGATCTGTGGTCAGGATATGAAAAAACCAAGACGATGGGCTATGCTTCGGCATCCACCAATCTTGGCGGTATTATAGCGACCTTGCTGTCCGGGCTCTTGGCTTCTATCAGCTGGCGGGCTTCATTTTATATCTATCTGCTGGGTATACCTGTTGGGATGCTGGTCTTTTCCTTTTTGCCGGATCGGCAGCCCACAAAGACGTCGGAAAAACAGCCGGAAAACGTCGCGGCTACTCTTGGCCTCTATGCCCTCTGGGGAATAGGGATGTTCTTGGTCATGGCCGCTTTTTATACTATCCCTGTTAACATCGCCCTGTATATTCAGGAAAAAAGCCTTGGGGATTCTCGCATGGCAGGATGTGCCATGGCTGTTATGACGGGTTCTTCCTTTGTAACGGGCCTTGTCTTCGGTCGTTTGTATAAACGGCTGGGCACATGGCTTCCTACCTTAAGCCTGAGCGGATTTGCTGTCTCTTTTTATGGCCTGTCAGCCTACCCGTCGACGGTACCGCTGTTCTGTTTTTTGATACTCAATGGCATGGGCTTCGGTATTCTGGTGCCGTTGATCATGAATGGGGTAACCCGGAAAAAGGGCAAATCTTCGGGTGCGGCGGGCACTTCGGTTGTTACAAATTTTTTGTTTGCAGGCCAGTTTGCAAGTCCTCTTCTTACCGGCGGGGCCGCCGTACTTCTTTTTGGCCCGGGGATCGCTAATATTTTTTTGACACTGGCTTGGGGAATTGGTCTGGTTGCGGTTCTGGTTTTTTTGTCAACAATGATTCCATCGAAAGAAAAATCATGTGTCGCCCCGTAGTCTTGGAGTCTGGTTTCTGGCAGTAAACGTGGATTCTGGAAGAAATAAGGAGCGCAGGGGGGGGACAAAACCGTGCGCGACGTATGGAATCGGCGGACCGAAGTGCGTGGTGCCCGGAAAGTTCTCCGACCATGCTTACAAAGGCACGGGAGTATGCAGAAGAGCACGGAGGGGTGGATAGCTTTCTTCATCCGGTCCATGGACGGCTGGTAGTTTCCCAGCAATTCCCGGTCACCCCATGAGTGCCCACCTTCGGGGGGTAAAAAACCCCGTTTTGTAAGGGGTGAGTAAGGTGTCTGTCCCATAAGTCTTCTCGTGACGGGATGGCCGTTAAGGAATAGGTG
>JAQVZR010000053.1 GCA_028708105.1 Desulfoplanes sp.
GGTCTTGGCGGCGGACATGACGAACGTGAACAGACATTGAATGCTCTGCTCGTGGAAATGGATGGATTCGAGTCCAACGAAGGAGTGATCCTTATCGCTGCCACCAACCGTCCGGATGTCCTTGATCCTGCATTGCTGCGTCCAGGTCGTTTTGATCGTCAGGTGGTCGTACCCCGTCCCGACCTCAAGGGTCGTAAGCGCATTCTCGAGGTCCATTCCCGGAATGTGCCCTTGTCCAACGAGGTCGATCTTGAAGTCCTGGCCCGAGGTACTCCGGGATTTTCCGGCGCGGATCTCGAGAATCTTGTCAACGAAGCAGCCCTGGGAGCCGCTAAGCTTGACCAGGATCAGGTCTTTATGCGTGATTTTGAAGAGGCCAAAGATAAAGTCCTTATGGGTAAAGAACGCCGTAGTCTTATTTTGAGTGACGAGGAAAGGAAAACCACTGCATATCACGAAGGCGGGCACACTCTGGTGGCCAGACTTCTGCCCGGAACCGATCCTGTGCACAAGGTGTCCATCATCCCGCGTGGCCGAGCTCTTGGTATAACCATGCAGCTTCCTGAAGATGACCGCCATGGCTATTCCCGGACCTATCTGCAGAATAATATGGCCGTATTGCTCGCTGGCCGTGTAGCCGAGGAAATTGTCCTTGATCAGGTGACCACCGGTGCCGGTAACGATATTGAGCGGGCGACCAAGACGGCCCGGAAGATGGTCTGTGAGTGGGGCATGAGTGAAAAGTTTGGTCCTATTTCCATGAGTGAAGGCGAGAGTGAAGTCTTTCTTGGCCGGGACATGACCTCACATAAAAATTATAGTGAGCAGACAGCGCAGCTCATTGATTCTGAGATTAAACGTATCGTTACCGAAGGACACGCCAAGGCTAAAGAATTGATCGTGAAACATCTCGATACCCTGCATCATCTGGCGGAAGCCCTGCTTGAGCGGGAAACCTTGACCGGTATTGAAGTCGAGCTGATTATGCAGGGAAAACCGCTCCCTGCCCAGGAAAATGGTTCCGGGAAGAAGTCCGGTCCTGAAACGACGACCACAACTAAAAAAGATGAGCCGGATCAGGATGAATTTTCTCTTGAGGAAGGAGACGCTGACTAAGATGTCGGATAGTGTCGCTAATGTATGGTCTGTAACCGGGGGTAGGGGCATTGGCCCTGCCCCTTTTTTGCTTGCAGGAATTGTCAATGTGACGCCAGACTCGTTTTATGACGGTGGCTGCCATTGCTCATGTTCTTCTGCCGTGGAATGGGGCTTGCGCCTACATGCTCAGGGAGCCCATATTTTGGATATTGGAGGTGAAAGTACCCGCCCTGGAGCTGCGTATGTGTCTTGTGAGAAGGAAATCTCCAGGGTTCTTCCCGTGGTGCGGAACCTGCTGGCAAGAGAACCCGGCCTGCTCATTTCTGTGGATACCTATAAGGCCGAGGTAGCACGCAGGGTACTTGATGCTGGTGCTGTGATAATTAACGATATTTCTGGATTTTCTTTTGATCCGGGACTTAAGGATATTGTGGTTCAATACAAACCGGGATATGTGCTCATGCATACTCCGTCACGTCCAGAGGCCATGCAGGATAATCCTCATTATGACGATGTTATTGGTGAAATCCTTACATATTTCGAAAAGAAAATGGCCCTCTTGGTCAAGGCCGGATTGCCAGAAAATCGTATTGTGCTAGATCCCGGTATCGGGTTTGGTAAAAATCTGGAGCACAACCTGACCATCTTAAAACATATCGACCGGTTCAATGTACTGGGACGTCCTGTGTATATAGGACTTTCCAATAAATCCCTGTGGGAAAAACTGTTGGGGCTGTCCCGAGAACATCGGGGGGGGGCAACCCAGGTGGCAACGGCCTTGCTGGCTGCCCGGGGAGTATACATCCATCGTGTGCACGATGTTGCAGCCACGGTTCAAACCTTGTGTATCGTCCAGGCCATGACCTGATTTTAATTTTTTTAACCCAGCGCGGTCCCGCTCATGTTTGATTTTTTCCAGACACTAACGTTGCAATTTTCTTGGCAGGACATAGTCGATATTGTCCTGGTTGCCTTTATTTTTTACAGGTTAATTCTACTGATCCGTGGGACCCGTGCCGTTTCGGTCATTTACGGCCTCTTTCTTCTATTGGTAGTATATTATTGTTCCGGTGTCTTTGGTCTGTACACCTTGCATTGGGTCCTGGGACAATTTCTCGGGTCCATTTTTCTGGTGATTATTATCTTGTTCCAGAAAGATATCCGCAAGGCCCTCTCGGCAATGGGGGCCGGGCGGTTTTGGAAACGGACACGGGTCCGACCGGAAGTGATTGACGAACTTATCCTTGCATTGTTGGATATGGCTCGTTCTAAGACGGGAGCTTTAGTTGTCATTGAGCGCACAACTCCTTTGGGAGATATCATTGAACGGGGCGTCGAAATAGGAGCCGTGGTCAGCAAAGATCTTTTGGAGACTATTTTTTATCCGGATACCCCCTTGCATGATGGTGCAGTGATTATCCGCAACGATCGAATTATGGCCGCCGGCTGTATACTGCCTTTGGCCGTTGGACTTAAGCACCGCGCATCTCTGGGAACCAGACATCGTGCTGCCATGGGAATTACTGAAGAAAGCGATGCTGTGGCCCTTGTTGTTTCCGAGGAACGCGGGACTATATCTGTGGCCATTAGTGGCAAGATTACCACGAGTCTTGAAGAGGTTCGTCTCAAGAGGGTTCTTATCAGTGCACTGGAAAGATAGACTCATAGAGAACTGGCAGTACAGGCTATTGTCCCTGTTCCTGGCCTTTTTTTGCTGGTATTTGGTTTCTGGAAGCGAGAAAGTGGATACGTGGTTGGATATTCCTTTGGAGTTTGTTGATCTTCCGGATAATCTGGTCATCCGCACGGGCATGCGTAACCGTATCCAAATCAGGGTGCGGGGGGCCAGTGGAATTATCAGAGGATTGGACGCGCAGCGTCTGGCATACAAGGCGGATTTGAGTTCTCTGCGGGTTGGACTGAATACTGTTTTGCTTAAGCAGCAGAATATCCCGCTAAATACATCCCTTGAGGTTATGGAGATTTCTCCACCGCGTCTTGAGCTTGATGTCGACAAGATTGTTTCCAAGACGGTTCCTGTTCGTGTGGACTGGAAGGGAGAAGTGCCTGCTGATTTTGAACTCAAGGAGGTCGTGGTTCGTCCTCAGGAAATAACACTCAAGGGCGCAAGTTCTGTGCTTGATGCGATGAAAGAGGTAAGCACAAAACCTGTGGACGTTCCATCCAAAGTGTCTCGAATCTGGGAAACCAAGCTTGCGCTGTCCATTCCGGAAGAGCTTGAAACCAATGTTGCGGACGTTGTGACTTCGTTTGTTTTTACTCCCAAGACAAAGATCATGTGGGTCAAGTTACCGGTTATCGTCGATCAGACCTCAGGTTTTACTGTAACGATTTCTCCAACGTTCGTACGGCTTAAGCTGGACATCCCCTTATATTTTTTGCGTGAGGAAAACTGGAGGGACGAGATTGTGCCGCGTGTGGTCCCCGAGAGCTTTCCCCGCCCGGGAACTCGCGAAATTCCCTATAAAATTTTTCTTCCGGATGATACGGTTTTGCTTGAGGCAAAACCCGTGAAGCTTGAAGTTACGTTTACACCGAAAAATTCTAAGGAGTCGCAATGACCAAACGCCTATTCGGTACAGATGGCCTGAGAGGCCAGGCCAATATTTTTCCTATGCAGTCAGAACTTGTCGTTCGTTTGGGGCTTGCTGCAGGTCAGTATTTTCGTAAAGGACATCGCAGACATCGTGTCCTTATTGGCAAGGATACCCGTCTTTCGGGCTATGTTTTTGAATCCGCGCTGACTGCAGGTTTTTGTGCCGCAGGCATGGATGTACTTATGGTCGGTCCCATGCCGACTCCGGCTATTTCTTTTTTGACCCGGAATATGCGTGCCAATTTGGGCGTTGTCATCTCAGCATCACATAATCCCTTTATGGATAACGGTATAAAATTTTTTGATAAAAATGGTTTTAAGCTGCCGGACGATGTCGAAGATGAGATCACGGATATGGTCCTGGATCAGGATTTCAAATGGGAGACACCTCCGCCTGAGGCCATTGGGCGGGCAGCCAAGATTGAGGATAGTCCTGGAAGATATATCGTGTATCTTAAAAATAGTTTTCCTGCAGATTTGACACTGGACGGGATCAGGATTGTTCTTGATTGTGCGAATGGTGCAACGTATAAAGTTGCGCCGCTGATTTTCGAAGAATTGGGAGCCAAGGTTTTTAAACTTGGGAATGAGCCTGACGGGTTAAATATCAATCGTAAATGTGGATCTTTGTATCCTGGTGTTGCTGCGAGCAAGGTCCTGGAGATGGGTGCGGATATCGGCCTTGCCCTGGATGGCGATGGTGACCGGCTCATTGTTGTGGATGAAAACGGGCATATCCTGGATGGCGATCAGATTATGGCCATCTGTGCCATGGATCTCATGGAACATGGACGTCTGCGGGGCAATACTCTGGCGGCAACGGTCATGAGCAATATGGCCCTTGAAATTTTCATGCGTGAGAAAGGCGGACGGCTGCTCAGAACTCCTGTTGGCGACAGATATGTTGTTGAGGCCATGCGTAAGCATGGGGCCATCCTCGGGGGAGAACAGTCCGGACATATTATTTTTATGGAACACAGCACCACCGGAGATGGTATTCTGGCTGCGTTGCAATTGCTCCGTATCATGCGTGAGCGCGATAAACCGCTTTCGGAATTGGCAGGACTTTTAAAGCCTTTTCCCCAGAAATTGGTTAATGTTCATGTGGAACGTAAGGTTCCTTTTGACGAGGTGCCTGCAATCCAGAAAGCCGTTCGCGACGCTGAAGAAAAGTTGGGCGAGCGGGGGCGGGTTTTGTTGCGCTACTCCGGGACGGAATCCGTGGCCCGGGTCATGGTGGAAGGTGAAAACCAGAGCCTTGTGGAACGTTTGACGGAAATGCTCGCTGAGGAAGTTGCAAACGGGCTGGAATAAGAAAGCCTGGTGGCAGATAATAAATGGATAACTGACTAGAATAGTACGCATATCCGGATGAATACATATGTCAGAGAAGGAGAAGAGAGTATGAAAATCCGTAAAGTTGTTATTCCTGTTGCTGGCTGGGGCACCAGATCTTTGCCAGCTACCAAGAACGTTCCCAAGGAAATGCTTCCTGTATATAAGAAACCGACTGTGCAGTATGTGGTGGAAGAAGCCATGCAGACCGGTATCACCGATGTTGTCTTTGTCAATAATCAGAACAAGAGAATTATTGAAGATCATTTCGATTACAATCTGGCTCTGGAAGCGGTCCTTGAGCGCATGGGCAACAAAGAAATGCTCCAAGAGGTGCGTAAGGTCGCTCAGATGGTGAATATTATTACCGTCAGACAAAAGGAGCAGCTAGGCCTTGGTCATGCCGTGCTTTGTGCCAAAGAAGTGATTAAAGATGAACCTTTTGCAGTTATGGTTGGTGATGATCTTTTGTTTGATCATGAGCCCGGGATCAAACAGCTTATGGAAGTTGCGTTGACAGAAAACATGCCCGTTGTGGGCGTCGTGGATGTACCTCGAGAAAAAGTGAGCAGATACGGTATTCTGCAGGCTGAAGAATTTGCTCCAGATATGTACCGGGTGCGGGGAATGATGGAAAAACCGCGTCCTGAAGACGCTCCCTCCACCTTGGCTATGGTTGGGAGATATGTGCTTACTCCTGAAATTTTTACGCATCTGGAAAATCTGGCTCCAGGTAAGGGCGGAGAGATCCAGCTCACCGATGCGCTGCAGCTTTTGGCCAAGGAGAACAGACTCCTGGCTGTCAAACTCAAAGGGCGGCGTTTTGATACCGGCGATTGGGTGGATTATCTTTCTGCGAATATTTATTTCGCACTGCAGGACAAGGCCTTGCGATCGGAATTGATTGAGAATCTGCGGTCTCTGCTCCCAGCATCCTGATCGGTGTTTTTGGTTTGACATAGATAATGCGGTGGTCCTGGGATGGCGTGATCCTGATTCCGGGACCACCGCTTTTTACATATTTTTTTCAAGGTTAAAATAGTCGGGGGATTCGATGAGCTGGTTGCGGACATTTTGTTATGTATTGCTGTTTATGGCGTGCGCAGTTCCGACTTCGGCATTTTTCCCGGAATCGGAAGAGATAGCCCGACAGATCAGTAAGCAGTCTGCAGCACTTTCTTCGTTCCAGGCCATCCTCACCTTTCCGGATGATCCGGAACTATCCTGTAATCTGTGGGTCAAGGGGAGTGCGTGGCGTCAGGAAATGATAGAAACCCGCGACGGCAAGGCCCGTGTGCTCCAGGCCGCTTTGGGGACGGATAAGAATTTGGAAGCTGTTTTTCCCGAACAGACGAACATGCCTCTGCCCTGGCTGATGGTCTGGAAATTTTCTTTGGCCAGATGGTTTGCTTTGGGAACGAATCCAGACGTTACCTCTTTTCAGTTTCTGGTTGATCGTCCCTGTGTCGTGGTGGGTGCTCGGGATGGCGATATGGATTCTGCTCAGTGCTGGGTCGACAATGAGCGTCATATTCCTGTACGTGGGATCTGGAGGACAGATGCCGGGATGTGGTACGATTTGATCTGGGACGAATGTTCACAGGTCGGTAATTTTTGGCTTCCCCACCGGATATGGTTTACAGTCAATCATCATGCTCCTCTTCAGATGCGTATCCGCTGGAATGGAGTCAATATTCCTTTGCAGGACAGTTTATTTTCGACGGTCGCCTTTATGCGCCAGTTTGCCGGAAAAGGCATGTCTGCTTCCTCTTCTTCTCTTTTCTCGCAGTTGGAATCGTTTCCCCTCGTCGTTTCCATCCGTCCATGACGGTCTTTATATGAAGTATTATTGGAGTGTGGCACTGGTAAGTGCCCCCTATTCCACCCTGACCTATGATCAGCCTGAATATTTTTCAGCGGACTACTGGTATATCGGGCAGATTGTGGTGATTCCTCTGGGAAGTGGTTTCCGTATCGGGGTTTTGATCCAGAAGACTCCAGTGGAAAAGACTCCCTTCCGGATCAAAAAAATTCTATGGCCGGCGTGTACCCAACATCTTCTCGATAGCGGTTACATTGCTTTGATCCGTGATCTTGCCCTTCGTCAGTCTGAAACCATTGGTCGTGTCCTGGCCAATGTCCTTCCCCGTACTTTTAAGAATAATGCCGTGACCTTTCTCTGCAATGAAAAGAGCAGAGTCATGGCCGTGCGTGAACTTTCCCGGCTGGATTCCGCAGAAAGAAAAGGATTGGTCGATCAATGGCTGCATGGGGGGATGACAAGGAAAGCGCCAGGAGAAAGGGAAGAAAAATACTGTTTTGTACGTACGGACCCGCCTTGGCCCATCCGGCCCAATGCCATGCGCCAGTGGGACCTTATGCATTTTTTATGGGAAAAGGGATGTACTTCCTGGAAGGATGTCTGCAGAGCTGTTACAAACGCCAATGCCCAGACTTTGAATGCATTAGTACAAAAAGAGCTGGTGGGAGTGCGTTCAGGTCCCTATGAACCCGAGGAGCCCGAAGCCAGGGTGCATGAAGAGGTGTTTCCCCTTTCCCCAGAGCAGAATGTCGCTTTGGAAACCTTGTTGCCTTTGTTTAAAGACACGAAGCCGGGCATCAGCCTAGTGCACGGCGTGACCGGGAGCGGGAAAACCCGTGTGTATCTCGAATTGGCCCGGGAGTGTCTTCTGGCCGGGAAGAGGGTGTTGTTACTGGCCCCTGAAGTAGCTATTGCTTTGCAGCTTTTTGCCGAAGCCAAAGGATTTTTTCATGACGAAGAGATCTTGTTGTATCACGGCTATCAGTCTCCCAAAACCCGAGAACGGACCTTTTGTCGTATGGCTCGGAATGATGATGCTCTGATTGTGGTGGGCACGCGTTCTGCACTTTTGTTGCCAGGGATTGAGCCGGGGGTCATTATCCTCGACGAAGAACATGATGCGTCTTTTAAACAGGATGAGCGTTTGGTCTACCATGCTAAGGAAGTGGGGTATTATCGTATTCAGCGTTCCGGAGGTCTGCTCGTACTCGGCTCGGCCACTCCGGATCTGAAGACTTTTTTTGCCGCCAGAGAGCAGGAAATCAGTCTGGTGACCATGACCAAGAGGATCGGCACCCGTGTCCTTCCTGAAATCCGACTGATTGACCTGCGGATTTCACCCCCTGTTGCGGGTCCTTTTTCCGCCTCCTGTAAAAAAGAGCTGGACGCTGTGCTTGCTCAGGGCGAGCAGGTAATCATTATGCACAATCGCAGAGGGTACGCCCCGGTCCTTTACTGCGAGGATTGCGGTGAGGCGGCACAATGTCCCCATTGTTGTATTAGCCTGACCTATCACAAAGACCTCAACCGTATGGTTTGTCATTATTGCGGTTTTTCCAGGCCGTTTCCTATGATCTGCGATCATTGCGGTGGTTCAGCCTTTCAGCCTGTGGGCGCAGGAACTGAAAAGCTTGAAGAATTTTTATCCCGTTCGCTTCCAGAAGGGACAGGGGTTGCGCGTCTGGATCGTGATTCTTCCCGGCGTCAGGGGCAGATGGAAAAAATCCTGGATGATTTTGCCAAGGGCAGAAATCAGGTCCTTGTGGGCACGCAGATGCTCAGCAAGGGACATCA
>JAQVZR010000054.1 GCA_028708105.1 Desulfoplanes sp.
TATTAAGCGGTACCATGAGTCCGCCCGCTCCTTCGACAACCAACGGCCCTGTCTTGGCCTGTGCCGGCAAGGTGATGGTGTCCAGATGTATAATCCTGTTTTCGCGTTCTGCCGCCAGATGGGGGGAAAGAGGAGCCCTTAGGGCATAGGCAGGAGGGTAGAAATGGCTATCTGGCAGACCTGTCAGGTGCTTGATGGTATCTGTATCAGTGCCTTCCTGGGTGCCGCTTTGTACCGGTTTCCAATAGGTGGCCGCCAATCCTGACGTGCATATGGCGGCGACTATTGTTTTACCGATATCTGTATCTGTGCCGGTGACAAAAATACGCTGTGGAAGAGATAGAGGCATAATGGTTGTGGAAATACGATGTTAAAGGTGAGTGTGCAAGGGAACCCCTCGGGAAGTGTTCTTTCCGGACACAGGCATTGATGATACAGACGTATGCTCGGAATGCCGGGGGAATATGGATTTTGTTTTCAAGACGGTCTTTTGCTTCTGAGTTGTCAGATTACTTTTCTATAATACCACTGCGATTATCTGGTCGCATGCTGACTGACCACCTTGCAGATGGTTGCGGTCAGGGTGCTCAGGTCGTCAGGTGCGATGATGTAGGGAGGCATGATATAAATCAGGCGCCCAAAGGGACGTATCCATACGCCGTTATCCACAAAAATTTGCTGCAGGTGTTGCATATCCACAGGCTGGCGCATCTCCACGACTCCTATAGCCCCGAGAACACGAACATCTGCCACGGAGGGAGAAGCCTTGCAAGGGGTAAGTTCCTGTTCCAGTTGTCGACGGATGATCCCTATTCGTTTTTTCCAGGGGCCGCACAGAAGCAGCCGGATACTTGCGCAGGCTACAGCGCAGGCCAGAGGATTGGCCATGAAGGTGGGACCGTGCATCAGTGTGGGGGCTTTGCCCTGAGAAATTGTTTCGGCTACCTTGTCCGTGGCCATGGTGGCGGCCAGGGTCATGTAGCCCCCTGTGAGTGCTTTGCCGACGCACATGATATCCGGGGTGACATTGGCTTGTTCACAGGCAAACATGGTTCCTGTCCGCCCAAAGCCCGTGGCGATTTCATCGGCGATGAACAGAACTTTATATCTGTCGCAGAGCGAGCGTACCCCGGTGAGATATTCGGGGGCATAAAACCACATTCCCCCTGCCCCCTGGACGATGGGCTCAAGGATTACGGCCGCCAGTTCATTGTGGTGCTCGGTGAGCAATGTTTCCAATGCTTGCAGACTCTGGGGATCAAAGGGCTGACCATAGGGGCATGCAGGACGGGGAGCGAAATAATGCTGGGGAAGAATCCCGGTAAAAATTTCGTGCATACCGGTCACGGGATCGCATACGGACATGGCTTCAAATGTATCACCGTGATATCCGCCCCGGACAGTCAGCAGTTTGGTTTTGTCTGTACGGCCCATGGAGTACCAGTATTGGAAGGCCATCTTGATGGCCACTTCCACGCTTACCGATCCTGAATCCGCAAAAAAAACCCGGTTCAACCCGGCAGGCGTCAGATCGACGAGGAGGGATGCCAGTTCCACTGCCGGTTCATGGGTCAGCCCTCCAAACATTACATGGGCCATTTTTTCTGATTGGTCCCGAAGTGCCCGGTTGAGAACGGGATGATTATACCCGTGAATAGCCGCCCACCAGGAGGACATCCCGTCAATAAGTTCTCTACCGTCCGTAAGACGGATGCGGACTCCATGGGCGGATTCTACCGGAAAAACCGGCAGGGGGTTATGCATGGAGGTATAGGGATGCCAGATATGCTTCCGATCAAAGGCCCGCAGGTCGTTGGTTGTATGTGTCATGATAGATGTGGGGTTGTGGTAAAATTTGTTGAAAAATATCGATGGTAATTTTTTGATACCAAGAATTGTTTTTGTAGCCCCTCCCGCTGGGCTACAAAAACGGGCAGTTCTTGAACTCCCCCTACAGAATTTCGGGAAAATCATTTATTCTTTAAAATAGAAAAACCGTCATCCATTGAAAAATGCATAGTAACTGATGAGCCTAAAAAATCCCGACCAAAAGGCCGGGATTTTTTCACTGTGCACTGCGTACTGCCTACTTTTTATACTTCAAAAAGCATTTCCAGATCGTCGCGGGTTAGGCTCTTCCAGGCGCTCTGGCCTGGGATGATGGAATCAGCAATGCCTTTTTTCTGTTCCTGGAGTTTTAGGATTTTTTCTTCTACGGTATTTTCACAGATCATCTTATAAGAAAAGACCTGTCTTGTCTGGCCGATACGATGGGTACGGTCGGTAGCCTGGGCTTCAACAGCCGGGTTCCACCAGGGGTCATAATGGATAACATAATCGGCAGATGTCAGGTTCAGCCCGGTACCACCGGCCTTGAGGGAGATGAGAAAAATGGGGATCTCCGGCGAGTTGTTGAACCTGTCTACCTGTTCGAAGCGGTCCTTGCTGGTTCCGTCCAGATAGGCAAAGGGGATCTGCTCGATGGTCAGCCAGGAGCGGATGATATGCAGCATCTGCACAAACTGGGAGAAGACCAGCACTTTGTGACCATCTTCGGTGATTGTTTGGACCAGGGTTTTGAAGGCCTCGAATTTTCCCGAGGACATATTGGTGTTGACGCCAGGTATGTTCAGCTTCAGCAACCTGGGGTGACAGCAGATCTGTCTGAGTTTGAGCAGGGCATCCAGAATGGACATCTGACTCCCGGCGACGCCCTTTTCTTCGACTTTCTGCATAATCTGATCTTTGAGTTTCTTGGCCAGAGCAGAGTACAGTTCGGACTGTTCTTCCAGCAACGCTGAGTAGAATACGTTTTCCACCTTGGGCGGCAAATCCTTGGCAACCGCTGATTTGGTTCTCCGCAGGATGAATGGCTTTACACGGGACTGAAGGTAATCAAGACTTTCCTGGTCCCCGTCTTTGATCGGTTTGATGAAACTTTTTTGGAAGGCCGACTGGGAGCCGAGAAATCCGGGCATCAGAAATTCAAACAGGGACCATAATTCCAGAAGATTGTTTTCAATGGGCGTACCCGAGAGACACAGGCGAAGCTTCGCGTCAATTTTGCGCACGGAACGGGCCGTGATAGTATTCGGATTTTTGATGTTCTGAGCTTCATCCAGGATGACGGTGCTGTACTCATATTTAAGGATTTCATCCAGATCCCGGCGCAGCAGGGCATAGGTGGTCAACACCAGTTCTGATTTGGGAATATCCTTGAACAAATCTTCTCTGTGCGATCCATAAATGACCAGCCTGGACATGTTGGGGACAAATTTTTGGGCTTCACGTTCCCAGTTGGGCAGTACGGATGTGGGCACTATGATCAGATTGGGTTCTTTGACCTTCTGGTTTTTTAGATATTGGAGAAAAGAAAGGGTCTGGATTGTTTTCCCAAGGCCCATTTCATCCGCCAGAATACCTCCGAAATGGTATTCTTTAAGGAAATTGAGATAGCTCATCCCCTCCACTTGGTAGGGACGCAACGTAGCTTGCACCTCCGGGGGAGTGGTGATCTGTTTGATCTCCTGGAACTGATGGATTTTGTCCCGCAGAGAGTCCCAAAACTGATCGGATGTTGTGCTGGGAATATCCTCAAGAATCTTGTCCAGGATGGGGGCTTCAAAATTTTCGAATTTTTTCTTGGGTGGCTTTTCGGGATCAAGTCCCATGGCCTGGAGTTTGTGGCCCAATTTTTCCAGCCAGGATTCGGGCAGACCTGTATAGGAACCGTCTTTGAGCTGGACATACCGTTTGCCCTGGGTCCAAGCCTTCCAGATCTTTTCAATGGGTACACTGAGATCCTCGTACTCGACGTTAATGTCCAGATTGAACCACTTGTCTTTGTCCTCGGCTTCTATCGTTGCCACCACACTGGGTGGAGTCAGCCGGACTTTGAAACGGGTCAAATCTTTTTCACCATAAACCCGGTATTCTTCGACCACCTTGGGATAGGCATCCAAAAGAAAAATAATGGCTTCTTCGGGTTCCAGGAACCACAGGGCATTACTTCTGGACTGGAATCCCATATCCAGGAGCATGGTCAGCAACTTTTCTTCACGGTCCTGGGCACGGCGTAAAAGGAATGATTTGCCTTCGAACTGATAACTGCCGGTCTGGAAGTCCTGATTAGGACCGGGGAGGCAAATTTCGCCATGTTCGGTTTCATAGATATTCTGGATCTCCAGTGTCAGCAGACTGCCTTCTTCCCCCAGATAAAGTTTGGGATTATAGGTGGCCGGGACAAAAATGGGCGCCATGCGTTCCAAAAATTCGTCCTGGCCGTAAAGATCAGATGAGGGAATTTTGGTCCAGACCCGGTCCAAAAATTCGGAAATATCCGAATTGGGGATGATGGGTTGTTGAGTAATTAGTTCCTGAACCAGATTAGGGGCAAGACCTGTCTGCAAAGGGTAAAAATGGTGCTTCCAGCAGACCCACAGGGGGAGATTTCCATAAAAATATACTTCATGGCTGGTGATGGAAAAAGGCACTTTGCCTTCACGGCCAAGCATGAGTTCAAAGCCCAGACCCTCATCAGTGATCCTGGGGCTGACCTGCAATCGCATGGGGGTACTTTCAATGCGTACCGGTTGTTCTGTATCCTGCCAGAAGAGGTAGTATTCGTTGTGAATGGCCCAAAAAAACCAGGTTAACAGACCAAAAGGAATTTCCACCCGATGACCATAGTAGTCCAGATATTGGCCGATCTGTTCGCAAACACGGGGAAGCTGAGTGGCGATTTCACACCATGTGGGATTACGGATAATCTGTTCCAGTGTGATGGGATTTTGGACTGTAGAAAGACCGGACTTGTTCTGACGTGCTCTGTAGAACTCAACCTGAAGCCTTCCGTGTTCAGGAAAAAATCTGTAAGTAATGTAATGTTGCCCAGGTTCTGGTTCCAGTTCTGTGGAAAAAAATATTCGAAAATTTTGTTTCCAGTCTAATTTTGGTTTGACAAGGTTTACATCTTTATCACCAGAAAGGTCTTCTCTCAGTTTCAGAAGTATTCCTGCAACGTGTTTGCATGCACCAGTAAATGATTCAGAACAATTACAATACATATTGACATTGCCTTGATCCAGGTTGATCCCTATTTCCGCATTGTATACTTGGAAATCATCGCCTTGGACCTGTCCTTCTATCTCCCATGAAGAGTCATTTTTCTGGATGTTTATTTTTTGAATCTTGTCATCAGCGACGATGGCCTGTGCGTCTTCCAGAATATATTCCGGGATTGTATCGGTTATATACTCAGTCAGAAGAGTTTTGACTCTTATCTCATTCTGATTACTCATGAATCTATTCGCTCCTTAAAAAAAATAGCAACCGGAATGCATGTCTGTGTACATTAAAATCCTGGTGGCTGTATGTTCAAAAACCAGATACCCTTCTTTTTGTCCGCTTTAACGGCCGTGGAAAAAAATGATGGTCGGATCTTTGATCGTAGTTATGTTTGTTGAGCATACGCATGGCAAGAAAAAGTTTACGTCATGTATGACATAATGTGTTTCTTATTTGTCATACTTTTTTTGCGACGAACAGCAAACGATTTTCCCGTTTAAACAAAGTTGGATTTTTTTTCAAGCACTTCCTAAAAAATATGTTCCCTTGCTTAGTATTGGATAAAAAGGCAAAAAATGAAAATATGTATGAGAGTTATCTATACAAAAGGGATGGGTGGATTTTTTCTTTTTTTCTTTTTTTTGTTATTTTTTTCAGGGTGTGAATCCTTTGAATCTTCCCCAACGCCCTCTCCGGGGCAGGTGAACACAGATACACAGGTTCTCGACACCCGTCCGCAGCAGGGTGGCCGGATTCTCTTCGGGTCCATCGGTGAACCAAGCAACCTGATTCCTCCTCTGGCATCGGATGGGGCCTCTCATGAATTGGCCGATTATCTGTATGTTGCTTTGTTGCGTTACAACAAAGATATTAAGCTGGAGCCCTGGGCGGCCAAAAAGTATGAAGTTCTTGATGGCGGGCTCAGACTCCGTTTCGAGCTGCGTCACGGCATCCATTGGTTCGACGGGCAGGAGCTGACGGCTGAGGATGTTGCCTTTACCTATAAACTCATGATTGATCCTAATACTCCCACGGCATATGCCGAAAATTTCAAGGCAGTACAACGTTTCCATATTATCGATCGTTATGCCTTTGAAGTAACCTATGCCAAACCTTTTGCCCAGGCCCTGGTTACCTGGGCCTCATCCATCCTTCCTAAACATATTTTGGAGCACGAAAATCTTTTGGATACCCAGTACAGTCGTCATCCTGTGGGTGCTGGGCCATACCGGCTCAAAGAGTGGGAACCCGGTCGCAGAATTGTGCTCGAGGCCAACGATGACTACTTTGAAGGTCGACCGAAGATCAATACCGTCGTGTACCGCTTTATTCCGGATACCACCACCATGTTTATGGAACTCAAGTCCGGGAATCTGGATATGATGTCTCTTTCGCCACAGCAATATCTGTATCAGACCAAGGGCAGAGAATGGGATCGTCTGTTCCACAAATTTAAGTATCTTTCGTTTAGTTATACCTATCTAGGCTATAATCTCCAAAGCCCCTTTTTTTCCGATGTCCGGGTCCGTCAGGCTTTTGCCCATGCCATCAACAAACGAGAAATTATTAAAGGCGTGCTTTTGGGACAGGGACAGACCACCATTGGTCCCTATAAACCCGGAACCTGGGTATATAATACCAGAATAAAGGATTATGTCTATGACCCAGAAGCAGCACGTCGTCTTTTGGCTCAAGCCGGCTGGATCGACCACGACGGAGACGGCCTTCTGGATCGGGACGGACTTCCTTTTAGCTTTACAATTCTGACCAATCAGGGAAACAACCTACGGATAAAGGCCGCCACCATCATCCAATTTCGGCTTAAACAGATCGGCATCGATGTGAAAATCCGTACCGTGGAATGGGCCACCTTTATCAAAGAATTTGTGAACACGGGCCGTTTTGATGCGTTAATTTTGGGCTGGAATATTGTTCAAGACCCTGATAATTATAATGTTTGGCATTCATCAAAAGCGGTCCCCGGGGGACTGAATTTTGTTGGTTATAAAAACGAAGAATTGGACAATCTCCTTGATAAGGGCCGGAGTCTGCTAGCTCAGGATAAACGCAAGCCTGTCTATGATTGTATCCAGGAAATTCTTCACCGGGATCAGCCCTATTGTTTTTTGTACGTCCCCATGTCCCTGCCCATTGTACAATCACGTTTCCAGGGCATCCGTCCCGCCCCTGCCGGAATTACGTATAATTTCAATGATTGGTGGGTGCCGGCAGCCTTGCAGCAGAATTGATTATCGCGCAGGACAAAAATCTGTGCTATGGCATAGATCCCGTTTTACCCGGGGCGTTTTTTCAAAAATTGTTGTGGCGGGTGAGCTGCAGACACCTTCATCTGTATCCAGATATCAGATATTTTTAGAAGCAACGGGTATTTTTCTGCGCACTGTGTTCTGCCCCTTTTTGCATCCTTTTTTAACCGGTATACCCATGATCAGAATCAATGAAATTATTGACAAAGCGGCCGTCTATTTGCCTCCTTCCGAGCAGGCTCTGATCCAGAAGGCCTATATTTTTTCCGCATCCGCCCATGCCGGTCAGATCCGGTTGTCCGGCGAGCCCTATCTTTCTCATCCCTTGGAAGTAGCCAATATACTGGTTGATCTGCAGCTTGATGCTCCCTCCATTGCCGCCGGATTGCTGCACGATACCATTGAGGATACCTCGGCCACCCGTGCCGAATTGGTCACGGAATTTGGTGAAGATGTGGCCAAGGTTGTGGAAGGTGTGACCAAAATCAACAAAATGAAATTTGATTCTCGGGAAGAAGCTCAGGCCGAGAATATCCGGAAGATGATCCTGGCCATGGCTGATGATATCCGGGTTATCATGGTCAAGCTTGCGGACAGGCTGCATAACATGCGTACCCTGGAGTTCCAGAAGGAGATCAAACAGCGTTTGATTGCCAAGGAGACCATGGATATCTACGCTCCTCTGGCCAATCGTCTAGGTCTGTACAGGGTCAAAATCCAGCTGGAGGATTTGAGCCTTAGGTATCAGAAGCCGGATGTTTTCAATCAGATTCAGGAAGGCCTCAAAGAACATCAGATAGCCGGAGAAGGATATATCGAAAATGTGTGTACCCTGATCTCGAATCTACTTGTGGAAAATGATATTAAAGGAAGTATCAATGGCCGGATCAAACATATCTACAGTATCTATCACAAAATGAAGAGCCAGGGGCTAACCTTTGACCAAATTTATGATCTGATCGCCTTCCGGGCTACGGTCAAGAGTATCAAGGACTGTTATACGGTCCTCGGGCTGGTGCATTCCTTGTGGAAACCGGTTCCCGGCCGGTTCAAAGATTATATTTCCATGCCCAAGGCCAACATGTACCAGAGCCTGCATACCACTGTCATTGGTCCCGAGGGAGAACGGATTGAGATCCAAATCCGGACTGAAGAGATGCACAGGCTGGCGGAGTACGGTGTGGCGGCCCACTGGATTTATAAAGAGGGAGCAAAACTTAAGGAAAAAGACGCGGACCGGTTTTCATGGCTGCGTCAGATTCTGGATTGGCAGGGCGAGCTCAAGAATCCCCGGAGAA
>JAQVZR010000055.1 GCA_028708105.1 Desulfoplanes sp.
GTGTTCCATGAATTTTTTGGAAAGACGTGCGTTGAGGAGAAAATAATCGTTGAGTTTTTCTTCGTCCACATCAGGGTTGTCAGCAGTGGGGACCTGATAATAACTTTGGCCCATATACAATCCCTGGAGATGAAGCTTGGTGAGGATAACCGGGACGAGATAGTCGATTCCTGCGTCTACCTTGTGTTCAGGGACATCGGTGACTTCATCCGAAAAAGCGTCGTCGCTTTTGTCTTTTGCATCCGTATAGGTGTAGGCTAGTGATACTGTAAGATTTTCCATGGGATACGCCTTCGCCCCCACTTCAAAGCCTTGAAAGACAACCTTGCCTTTATTGTTGTATCCTTCCGTATTGGAATTTCTGGTTATGAAATCTGTAACATCGCTGTAAAAATAGGAGAGGTTTGCATCAATGAGATCAAAAAAGTTTCGGGATACCCCTATGGAGTAGTTGATGCTTTTTTCTGCGGTCAGGTCTGGATTTCCTGTCTCGGTTTTGTACAGCTGGTTCAATGTGGGAAATCTTGTTTTTCGGGCAACAGACCCAAATAATTTGGTAGTATCTTCAAGTTCATAGGTCAGCCCGATCATGGGGTTGAAATCATCCATGTTGTCGGGTGTGTCTATGTCGTCAACCGTTCCGCCATCCTCTTCTTCGGCTTGGGAGACGTTGAACCAGTCATAACTTGCACCGATGACTCCGGTTAAGCCTTCCAGAGGTCGGAATTCGTTTTCCATGGCTACAGAACCCGTATAAGAAAAAAAGGCTTCGTAGGGGTCATCAGCGGAACTGCGCTGTTTATGCGAATCCCCCCGGTAATGACCGGCAAACCGTGCTGTATACCAATCAAAGAGTTCCAGATCGGTAAATAGAGAACCACCCGCAATGTAATCCTTGTAATGACTGATGTCTCCCTCTTCTGAGAGGGTCGTGTCCGTATAAGATACGTACTTGTCTTCGTGGTTGTGATAAAAAAGTTTTCCTCTGAGGGTGATAACCTCATTGAATTTTTGTTTGCCACTTAAGTCGACTCCCCAGTCGATATCATCCTTGTCGGTCCCGTATCCTTCCGAGAATCCTTTTTTGTAGGTAACTTCATCGACATTGCCAGGCATGCCGTGTTCGGAATCAATATAATGAAAGGTCGCAAAGTATTGTTTATCCTTGCTCGGAGCGAGTCCTATCCGAGTCCATAACGCATTGGTGGTATAGGCTGAGTTGTCTCTGAATCCACCGTCTTCAAGTATTGTGGGGGTATGGTTTGTGGTCGTCTTATTAACTTTGAAACCATAATCACCTTTATGCTCATCATAATCATCCGACATTCTCCATCCCAGCGTATGCTGTCTGCTGAAGCTCAACCAGTAGTTGACCGGTCCGAACTGCGCTCCATGGGATACTTCGGCGATATGGGTGTCATGTTCCCCAAAGGCCACGTTAGCTTCGGCCCATGGTTTTTTTGTTCCCTGTTTGGTGATGATGTTGATCACACCTGCTTCGGCATTAGCACCGTACAAAACGGAAGGCGCCCCCTTGATCACTTCGATCTTGGAAACTACACTTGCCGGGATCTTGTTCAGGTCCAGTTTGCCGTATTTGGTTTCGTAGTAGGGAATACCATCGATTAAAAACAAAATTTTACTCTGATCGAAACCGTGCATGCTGATGCTGGGTTGGCTTTTGACTCCGGTCGTTACCGTGATCCCCGGCACATACTGCAATGCCTCGGCAACCGTTTTGGCGTTGGTGGCCTTAATTTGCTCGGCCGTGATGTCGTTGGTGATGGCCATGTCTTTCACGCCGGGTTTGTCTCCGGTGATAACCATTTCTCCTAAATTATAGGTTGCCGCGCCTGAATCGTCTGCAGCCCAAGCGGTTGAACACCACAGTCCAACACAGAGGGCCAGCAGAATGGTTTTCCATCCTGGTTCCATGGGGTGAATACCTCGCATTTTGAAAGTTAGTTGTAACTTTTTTAGCATACAAGTCGACTATGACATAGGAAAGTTCTATGGCAGATAGGATTTTTTTGTCAATGGGTTTTGGAGAAATTTTAAAATAATGGCGAGCGGTTGGTACTGGATGGGGATGGGAATAAAGTCGGTCGTTACTTTTCGGTTAAAAAAGGCGCAATGTTTTGCAGAATATTTTTGGCCTGTTGGTATTGGTTTGTGTCTTTTTTGATCTTGGACAATGTCGAATTCGCCTGTGTCCAGTTCTGCAATTCAATCTGACAATATCCTTCAATTAGATATGCTTCGGCCGGGTCTGTCAGTGTGGGTATGTGTTGTTCGATGCACAGGATGGCTTTGTTGAATTTTCTGGCAGCCATGAGTATCTTGGCTTTGACGATGATTCGTGCAGAAGTTGGTTCTTTGGCCATGGCTGCTTCAAGATGATGCAGTGCTTCGTCATAGCGGTGGGCATGCATGTATGCCTTGGCCATGACGTCATGTTTCTTGGGGCCGGGTTGGGGCGCTGCCTTTTCCAGGCATCTAGCTGCCTGCAGAGGAGCGTTCAGGTACAGGTACATGGATGCCAGTCCTTCCCATTCCTGTGCCGTGGGATTGTCCGTGGCCAGGGCCAGGCTCAGTGAACCGGCGGCTGCCTTATACCTGTCTCCTTCTGTCTGGATGCCTGCCAGGAGTTTCCAGTATTCTTTTTCTTGAGGATATATTTCCAGAAACTCAGTGAGCAGGTTTTCGGCACGGGCAAAGGCTTTTTGTTCGTAGCACACCTGGATCATGAGCCGCATCCAGGGTTTGAGATGTTTATCCGTAGCCTTGAATAATGTTTCCAAAACGGCTCTGCAGGATGTGAACTGTTCTGCCTGGTAATAGGCAACCCCTGCCTGGTAGAGAAGTTCCGGCTCTTTGGGGGTTGCCAACTGGTATCCTTTTTCAAAGAGCTTTCCTGCTTTATTGAACTGTTCCAGGCCGTAGCGGGCTGCTGCCAGATTGCGGCACAGAGTGACATCCTCCGGGTGTTTGTCGAATCCCTTCTGGTACCAATGGGCCGCGCGTTCCAGATCTGCACTTTGGAAACAGGCATTGCCCAGGGTCAGAAAAAAAAGGGCCGGTTGGGTGTCCGGATGCCGTGTGAGATATGAGGAAAGCAGGTCCCGGACTTTGCCGAATTCTTCCTTGTCCATGGCCTGCTGAGCCCGGTACAGGATGCGTTGTTCGGGAACAGAAAGAGTTTCCCCTGACCAGGTATTACAAGGCATGCTGATAGAAAGCATGGCCAAGAAGAGTGCCAGGCGGGGCAAGAAAGATGGTTTCATGAATGCGATCATAGTTTGAAAGAAATGGGCAAAACAACCCAGGTGGCTACGGGATTTCCTTCGAACATACCGGGTTTGAACCGCCACTTGGCAATGCAGTCCAGAACGCTCTGGTCGAATATTTTTTCCGGTTCGCTGTGTACGATGGACATGTTGTCCACCATACCCGTGGATGTGACCAGAAAACGGACTGTAACTTTGCCGGTAATTCCTTTTCTACGCGCTTTGAAAGGATAGACGGGACGTGCCCTGTGTATGGGGACGGGAGGGGTGTCCAGCTCTCCCAGTTCAAATCCGATTTCCCCGGTGCCCGGTCCCGGAGTGCCGAATCCCGGCGGTGCATCGGGGAGAGGTGGCGCGACCAGCATGCCCGGAGAAATCTGATTGGCCATGGCCACCTCAAAGGAAGGGGCCTTGAACCTGAGCTTGGGCCGGGGGTATTGCTGCATCCGTTCTTTGAAGATCAGTTTGGGAATTTTGGTTTCTTTGGGCTTGAGGGGCTCTGGTTTTTTCAGGGCCCGGTGTTCTTTTTTCTCAGGCAGTCGCGGGGGGGTCGAAAGCATGATGGGTGTGCTGATGCCTTCCAGGGACGGATGAGCGACCGAACCCGAAAGCAGGGGGGCGATCATGCACATAAGGGCGTTGAGCCCAAGGGCCGATCCGGCAAGGACGGCCCAAAGAAGAACCCGGCGGTGTGTCTTCATGCAGTTTTTTTGGCGGCTACGCTGATGTTTTTTACACCTGCCAACCGGCAGGCATCCAGGATCTGAACCACGATGCCTGTTTCACTTTTTTTGTCCGCGACAACGACCACTGAACCCTCCGGGGTTTCCGCCAGAAATCGTTCCATGCGGGTTCTTACGGAACGCACATCAATGCTTTTGCCTTCAATGAAAATGACCCCTGGTGCGGTCACCCCGATGATCATGCTCGCCTTTTCCTTGGTTATTGCGGTCTTGGCCACTGGACGTTGGACATCCACTCCGGATTCTTTGACAAAGCTGGTAGTGACCACAAAGAAAATGAGCAGGATAAAGACCATGTCCAGCAGGGGAGCCATGTTGATCTCGGCACCCTTGGATCGGTTTGTCCGGCTGTAGCGTATTGATTTCATTTATTCCTCTCCCACCATGCGGATGGCGAACCGCTGCATTTTGTCATTCATGTTTTCGGCTCTGCGGCGTAGAAAATTGCCCATGAACAGACCGGGAACGGCAATGAACAGCCCTGTCTGGGTGGTGATAAGAGCCTCGGAGATACCAGCGGCCATGGCCTTTGCGTTACCTGTTCCGCATTGGGCCATGACGTCGAAGGTGCTGATCATGCCGGTCACCGTTCCCAGAAGACCCAGCAATGGGGCTGCGGCCGCCAGGACCAGAATGGTGCCGATATGTTTCCTGGCCCGGGTGCATTGGGCATCGGCCAGGGAAAGGGCAAGTACCTTATCAAAGGACTGCTCTCCGGTATGCACGGCAAAGAAGTCTCGCGTCAGGGTCTGCTGCCAGGAGGCTCCAATGTCTGAGTCTGCGGCATCATCCCGGGCATTCATACATTGTCTGAAGGGAGATTCCTTCTGGAACATCCGGCTGAAGCCGATAAGTTTTCTGAAAATAAGGGCCCACATCCACACGGAAACCACCAATAGAGGATACATGATTACCCCGCCGTTTTGCAGGTAGGTCAGGGCTTCACGGGCAATATCGGCGAACATGAATTTCTCCTGAAACCAGCCGGTTGGTCAGTTGGTCATCTGGTATATGAACGGAAAAGTACTTTTGGAGTTCATCAACGACAAAACCCACACCATTCGTCAGGCTTTAACGTTCTGCTAGACAATACGTACGCATCCCTCGGATGAGTTCTATACCATACACCCTATATCTTATATCCTTTCCTTTATCCTGCTATCCTGCAAAAGCGTGGATAGCTATTTCCCATCAAGAATGGCAGCAGTGAACGCGGTCCCTTTTTCTTCCATGTCACCGATGAGGTTTTCCACCCGGCGTTGCAGAAAATGGTGCACGATCATGATGGGAATGGCTACGCTCAGACCCAGCTGGGTGGTGATAAGAGCCTCGGAAATACCTCCGGACATCATGCGTGGGTCACCCGTGCCGTACAGGGTGATGACCTGGAAGGTGCTGATCATACCTGTCACCGTTCCCAGCAGTCCCAGCAGGGGGGCTATGGCAGCCAATACGTTCAGGGTGGCCAGAAAACGTTCCATGGGTGGTATTTCTCTGAGGATGGCCTCTTCCAGGGTGGCTTCCAGCACGTCCTTGGTGGACCCGGCGGCTTCTAGGGCCCTGGAGATGACCCGCAGGGCCGGTACACGGGACATGGTCGAGCAGATTTTTTTGCAGGCTTCCCATTGATGGGTACCTGCCAGTGCAAGGATTTCGGTCATTTTTTCCGGAGAGGTGATTTTTTGGCGGCCAAGAACCAACATGCGTTCGAGAGCCAGAAGCAGGGCGACGAGCCCCACAAAAAGGATGGGCCAGACAAGCAGACCTCCTGAACGCAACCATTCTGTCATATCTTTTTGCTGGCCGATGCCCTGCAGGGCGGCTCCACGGGAGATGTCCAGAGGGATGTCCATGCTTTTTGCTGTGAAGGCATGTTGAAGCCCCTGTTCGATGCTGCTTCCCAGCGAACCGGGAACAGCAATCCAGCCACTGCCGTCCGTATTGGTGCGCAGATACCCCACGCGACCGTCTGTAAGGTGGTAAACGGCCGTGAACGCACCTACACGCAGAATATCAGCCTGGATTTTTGTACCCTCGGGGCCGACAATCTCCGCTTTCATGCGGGAGGTGGTTCCGGTGGCTTCAGCTTCGTGCATGAACAGGGAGAGGAGATTTTTGATATCCTCAAACCCGGGGAAATGGTCCGTATCCAGAAGGGGTGCCAATGTTTTGTTTCGTTCAGGAAAAGCCGGAGATGCAAGACTGTCGTGGAGCATGGTGTCTGCATCTTTGGCCGATGTGCGCACAACGGTTTCCAGCGTTTTGATGTCTTCCTGCTGTTCTTCCAGATCCAGGCGAGCTTTTTGTTCTTTGGCCAGCAGGGTTTCAAATTCTTTTTTTTGTGCGGAAAGGTGTGTTTTTCCTTTGGCAATAGCCGACGTTAACGTCTTGAGCTGCTTGCGTAGGTCGTTTCCTTCCCGGCGTATGATGGCCCGGGTTTTTTGGGCATCCCGGGCAACGATCTTTTCGTTTTGGATGAGGGACTCCTGGATGGGTTTCCAGGCATCCTGTGCTGCACGGGCAGACGTTGTGCCACAAAGGATCAGCAAACAGGTAAGGAGCAGAGGGAGGCATGGACCGGCATACAAGGCGGGTATCCTATTCATGATCGCCTCCCAGAACCGGCAGCACGAGAAGCCGAGCGGCCCGTTTGCGGTCAACGATCTGCATGGCCAGGTCCAGAGGACGTTCGTATTTGTCCGGGAGAGGGACCCATGCCTTTTGGAAACGGTTGAAAAAAGCAATCCGTTTTTTGTCGATACTCTGGAAAAACAAAGCCGTTCGGCCCAGGCGGAATATTCTTCCCTGGATGGTTTCACCGTTCAGGGCGATGGATGTATCAATGAGTTCCAGAGTCCGGCCGTAATCGGCCTCAACCTGGGCGGCCTCCAGGATACGGCGGAGTTTTTCACTCAAAGAAAGATGATAATCTGTCAGACTTTCTTTCAAAAAAGCCATCAGTCTGGACCGTTCTCGATTCAGGAAAGGCAGGTCCCGGGCGATACCATTTTCCATTTTCACCACCACCTCATCCAGATAAGGCTCAAGAAGCATGTTGATCTGCTCCATCTCCTTGCGGCGGGTTTCCAGAGCGTTTAAAGCAGCTCGCTCTTCTCCGATATACCCCGTATATTTTTTGTTCTGGTATTCCAGCCAGGTCTTCTGCATCTGCAGATCCCGGATCTGTGTTTCCAGAGAAATTTTTTGTTCTTCCCAGGCTTCAACAGCTTTTTGATCCTTGATTGCGGTGTTGATAGTCTGCTCGGCCTGGGTGCGGGCCTGGTCCACGTTTGATGCCGAGCACTGCGTGAGCATGGTCAGCAGAAGCAGGAAAGATGCGGAGAATATGATCAGGATGCGGGACACAACGTCCTCCTTGACGGTTGCCGGTCGATGAATGCATAAAATTATGTCATGTTTCCCATAGAGTCAACGGGATCAGCAATGAAAACGGAGAGTAAAGGGAACGAGAGGGCGTACAGGCTGAGCTGTGAAACGGAGATAATGGGTATTTTCGGGATGAAAATGTATGCACCTATTCATCTCCAAGATTTCGTGTAGGGGCGACCGGCTGGTCGCCCTTTGTATCAGGTCGTATCGTGCGGGGATTTCCTCAGGTACCAATCATTTTTCAGCGTGATGTGCACAACAACAACTATGCCGTATCCGGGCGACTAACCGGTCGTCCCTACAAGAATGATGACGCGCTTCAATGTTGTATAGAAGAGTACGCATCCCCCGGATGAACCTAAAAAAATTACCATTTTTTGCCTTGGGCATGGTGATGTATTAACGAATGTGGGCGGTATTGGTGCTGGAAATTAGGTCCGCAATGTGTAACAAGAATGTAATTTTTGGGGATTCCATGTGTTCAATTATCGATAGAGGAGTGGGGCATGGTGCGCAGAGTGCTATTTTGGTAGTTTTTGCTGGTTATGTGCGTGGGTGGGTCGGCCCTGGCGGCCAAACGGGTTGCCTTGGTTATCGGCAATGGCGGGTACAGTCGCCACGCAGCAGGCAGACCGGAACCAGCCAAATGTGGCTTGTATTGGGGGTGGTTTTATGCTCTATCTTTTTGTTATATTTGGATAAATTTTGACCATCCGGAGGACGTCATGAAATATTTTTTATGTATTATCGGTATGTTTTTAACACTGCCTGCCTGGGCCTCGGGGGATTATTTTGCTGCTGACAGACAGGCTATTGTTGAGGGGTTGACCAAGGAGCCGGTTACGCGGTCTCGGAGTTTTACGCCTTCCAAAAATGTTCGGGCCATTCGCGTTTCTCCTGTGAGCGGGGGAACCGAGAATATTGAGGTCAATGTGGCCGAACTGGCTCCTACGGTGCAGATGCGCATTGAATTTGACAGCAATTCCGATGTGCTCCGAAAATTTTCACTGCCACTGCTTCGGGAACTTGGGGATGCCTTGCAGGACCCCCTGCTTATGGGCAAGCATATCCGCATCGGCGGGCATACGGACGGTGACGGCGGGGATGGGTATAATCTTGATCTCAGTCTTCGTCGGGCAGCAAGCGTTGCAAAATGGTTGACTAGCTATGC
>JAQVZR010000056.1 GCA_028708105.1 Desulfoplanes sp.
AGTTTTTGTCCGCGCTGCTTTTGGCGGCTCCTCTTGGGCCCTCGGCGTTGACCATTGAACTTTTGGGAACCAAGGTTGTTTCCTGGCCTTATGTTGCTCTGACCTTGCAGATGATGCAGGATTTCGGGGTGCAGGTTGTTGTTTGTTCCCGTAACAAGGATACCTGGGAGGAGGTGGACTGGCGTGAACTGACTGAGGTCCATCCGGGGGCAATCCGATTTGTCGTCCGTCCCCAGGCCTATCAGCCGCGTCAGCATCGGGTTGAGGCCGACTGGAGTAATGCTTCCTATTTTCTGGCCGCCGGTGCCATTGGTCCTGCACCCGTGTGCCTGCGTGGTCTTCGTCCCGATTCCATGCAGGGCGACCGGGCTTGGGTGGATATTTTGCAGGCCATGGGTGGGACTTTTCGCTGGAATGAGCAGGGATGTACGGTGTTTCCTTCTGCCCTGCACGGGGCACGTCTGGACATGAAGTCCTGTCCGGACATCGTGCCGACGGTGGCCGTGATGGCCTGTTTTGCGCAGGGCCCAACAGAAATCCGTGGCGTTGCCCATCTGCGTTTCAAGGAAAGTGATCGTCTCGAAGCCGTGGCTTCCCAGCTGCGTCGGGCAGGGCAGGGGGTAGAAGTCCTTGATGACGGCCTGATTATTTCACCGGCACCCTTTGCAGGGGGGCAAACGATTCACCTGTCATCCTTTAGCGATCATCGTATTGCCATGAGCCTTTCCCTGCTTGCATGTGCCGGTCTGGTTCCTGCCTTTGATGATTCTGCATGTGTTTCCAAGTCGTTTCCCGGTTTCTGGGATACCTGGAAAAATATTCAGGATGCCTTGCCCAACCTGACATCTGCCGGACGTTCTGATTGTTGACCACTATCCGTTTTTTGCTCTAGAGCGTGGCGTTACACGTGTATACACCTTGCTCCCTGGCGACCCCTAACCCCCTCTCTCGACTATGATCTCTCCTTTTCTTCAACGAGTTGCTGTCTTTGGTTCCCGCGGTAAAATGGGTGCTTTTTTTATGGAGCGTTTTCTGTCCCTAGGCCTTGATGCCTATGGCTTTGATCTGCCCATGGATATCAATCTTCTGCGCACGGCTGTTCCTAAGGTTGATCTTGTCCTGCTGGCCGTACCTATCCCGGCTATGGATTCCTGTCTGGGGGCTATTGCCAATCTTCTATCTCCCAAAACCATTTTGGCGGATATCTGTTCTGTTAAGATGCTTCCTGTGGAAAAGATGCTCCGTGCTTTCTCTGGTCCGGTGGTGGGCACGCATCCATTGTTTGGTCCCGAACCTGGAGATACCGATTTGCGTGTGGCCATCTGTCCCGCCCGTGTCCCGGAGGCGGCTGATGGCCTGGAAGAAGTCCTTAGCATATGCGGGATGACCTGCTTCCGGACTGATCCCGAGGAACATGATCAGGCCATGGCCTATATCCAGGGACTTAATTATGTGACCACGCTTTCCTATTTCTGTGCCCATGATCTGGATGATACCCTCAGACAATTTATTACCCCTTCTTTTGAACGTCGTATGATCTCGGCCCAAAAGATGCTGGTGGAGGATGGGAAACTTTTCGGCACGCTGTGTGAAACCAATCCTCTTATGGCCTCAACTATACGTCGGTACCTCAAGGTTCTTGGCCTCGCCGCTGCTGGTGATTTCGACCTGCTCCGGGACAAGGCCTTGTCCTGGTGGAAATAATGTTCTGGTATTCGTTTTAAGGTTTGTATAGTTACCAACGGATGCGTGCTTTCTTCAGGACGCCGTGTGCGAAGTTTCTCCTCTGCCACAGATACCGTGGTGTGCGGTGTATACTTTTTTTTTGCAGTATTTTTCTATTTCAGTTATGGTCTGAATCTGCTCGGTTCTTTATTGGATGCATGCAGCATGAAACCTTGAAAGGAGATCTCTGGTATGGATGAATACCCCATTTTTAATTGTAAAAATGCCGACGACGTCATCAAGGCGGTCAAAGATTACAACATTTCCTTTGTCCAATTCTGGTTTGTGGATGTTCTGGGTACCCTTAAAAGTTTTCAGGTGACTCCCAGTGAACTGGAGGCTGCCTTTGAAGAAGGGATGGGGTTTGACGGCTCTTCTATCGAAGGTTTTTGTCGTATTCATGAAAGCGATATGATCGCGTTCCCTGACGCGTCATCCTTCCAGATGGTTTCCTGGCGTCCCACGGACAGGCCTGTAGCCCGTATGTTCTGTGACATTGTCCGTCCTGACGGCGTGCCCTATGACGGTGACAGCCGCTATGCTTTGAAGCGGATGCTCTCCAAAGCCGCCGAAAAAGGGTATACCATGTATGTTGGCCCGGAGCTTGAATTTTTTCTTTTTGAAAACGACCGCACCCCTTCGTATACCGATCTTGGGGGTTATTTTGATGCTCCCCCTCTGGACCTGGGCAATGACATCCGGCGGGATATTATCTTTTCGTTAAAGCGCATGGGTATCAATGTTGAATACAGCCATCACGAAGTGGCTCCCAGTCAGCATGAAATTGATCTGCGTTATGACGAAGCCTTGAAGATGGCTGATACCGCCATCACCTACAAGGTCATCGTCAAGGAAATCGCACGTAAGCATGGCTGTTACGCCACCTTTATGCCCAAACCGGTGTTGGGCATAAACGGTTCCGGCATGCACGTGCATCAGTCCTTGTTCAAAAATGGCCGCAATGTCTTTTTCGACGCTCACGACAAGGACGGCTTTAATCTGAGCCCTGAAGGAAAATCCTATATTGCCGGCATCCTGAAACACGCCAAGGAGCTGACCGCCATTTGCAACCAGTGGGTCAATTCCTACAAACGCCTTGTCCCCGGCTACGAAGCCCCTGTATATATCGCCTGGGCCAGACGGAATAGATCGTCCCTTGTGCGCGTGCCCATGTACAAACCTGGCAAAGAGGCTGCGACTCGTATTGAGTTGCGTTCTCCTGATCCGGCCTGCAATTCTTATCTGGCGTATGCCGCCATGCTTGCTGCAGGTCTGAAAGGTATTGAGAAAAATTATGTCCTCGAGGCGCCGGTGGAGGAAGATATCTTCAAAATGGATGCGGCTGAGCGTGAAAAACGGGGTATCGACAATCTTCCGGGAAGCCTCATTGAAGCCGTAGGATGCCTTGCCAAGAGCGATGTCATCCGAGAGGCACTGGGAGATCATATCTTTGAAAAATTTATTGATAACAAGAAAATCGAATGGGATCAGTACCGTATTCAGGTTACAGATTATGAGATCAAAAGATATTTTCCTCTCCTCTAGACGGATATAGGGTATCTCTTGGAGAAGTATCCTTAAGCACCCGAAAAGGTTTCTTTTCGGGTGCTTTCATTCCTTGACGCCGGGCACAAATCATGATTGCCTGACTCGTTTTACGGTATGCCTTTATCCCCTTACGGGTAGCCCTTTTAGATATATGGAGTCTCCATGCATGTTCTTGTTACTGGCGCAGCCGGGTTTATCGGCTTCCATCTCTGCAAAAGATTTTTGGCTGAAGGATGTCAGGTTACCGGCATTGATAATTTGAATGATTATTATTCCGTGCAGCTCAAGAAAGATCGCCTGGCTTTGCTCCAGGGGCAGGCTGGTTTTGAATTTATCAAAATCGATTTGGCCGACCGTACGGCCATGCATGATCTTTTTGACGAGAAACATTTTACCCATGTCGTAAACCTCGCCGCCCAGGCTGGTGTTCGCTATAGTATTGAAAATCCCATGTCGTATGTTGACAGCAATCTAGTGGGCTTTGCCAATGTGCTTGAAGGATGTCGTCATTCCGACGTTAAACATCTGCTCTTTGCCTCCTCCAGCTCCGTATATGGCCTGAACACCGCCATGCCGTTTTCGGTTCATGACAATGTGGACCATCCTATCAGCCTTTATGCTGCCAGTAAGAAATCTAACGAGCTCATGGCCCATAGCTACAGCTATCTGTATGGTCTGCCCTGTACCGGTTTGCGTTTTTTTACAGTCTATGGTCCCTGGGGACGTCCGGATATGGCTCTGTTTCTTTTTACCAAGGCCATTGTGGAGGGAACACCGCTGAAGGTTTTTAATCATGGGAAAATGAAACGTGATTTTACGTACATTGATGATATTGTGGAGGGAGTATTCCGGGTGGCCCATCGGATACCGACGGCCAATGCTCAGTGGGACTCCGCGTCACCAGATCCTGGATCTGCCCCGTGCCCCTATAAAATATATAATATAGGTAATAACAATTGTGTCGAGCTGGGCAGATTTATCGAGGTGATTGAGGAGCAGCTTGGACGGAAGGGCATCAAAGAAATGCTTCCCATGCAGCCTGGCGATGTCGCTGCCACCTATGCCAACGTTGACGATTTGATGCGTGATGTTGGCTTTAAACCGTCAACGACTATCGAAAAGGGCATTGCTGCTTTTATTGCCTGGTACAAAGAGTATTACGGCGTATAATTTTTTCTCTGTTGTCGTGGGAAAGGGCGGATGCATGGTCATCTGCCCTTTTTTATTTTCTTCATTATTGTTTTGCAGAAAAAATGGTTGAGCCTTACCTTGTATCTGATTCTTCGTGGCGCCATGCATTTTTGTCCATCCTTCCTTCGTACGCTCCCTACATTATTTATTCCTTTCTATTGACACCACTTCCGCCATGCTCGTATGGAACATGACGAGTGGTCGTCATGTAATGTTTCACGTGAAACAATGTCCAACCAGAAAACGAGGCGCCAGTGGCACGGATAATTGTTGTAGCAAATCAGAAGGGCGGAGTGGGTAAAACCACAACAACCGTGAATCTCGCGGCATCTCTTGCCGTCATGGAGAAAAAGGTTCTGATTGTGGATTGTGACCCACAGGCCAATGCGTCCAGTGGACTGGGAATCGAAGTGGACCGGCGGGAAAACAATCTCTATTCGGCGCTTTTTGACATCCAGACGGCCGCGGATGCTATTTGTGAAACGGAGATTAAATTTTTACACATCCTGCCATCGACCCACGACCTTGTGGGCGCAGATCTGGAGTTGATCAATAAGGAAGAAAGAGAATTTTTTTTGACCCGGCTGATAGAAAAATTTCAGGACGACTATGAGTACATTTTTTTGGATTGCCCACCGTCCCTGGGGTTGGTAACGGTCAATGCTTTGTGCGCCGGAACGGAGCTGCTTATTCCTTTGCAATGTGAGTACTACGCATTGGAGGGGATTGCTCAGCTGTTAAAAACCTATGAACTGGTCAAAAAGCGTTTGAACCCGGGGCTGGATATCATGGGGGTGGTTTTGACAATGTTTGATAAGCGGAACCGGCTTTCATTCCAGGTGGAGCGGGAAGTACGGACGTATTTCCCAGATAAGACGTTTCGGACCAAGATCCCCCGGAACGTCAGGCTTTCCGAAGCACCAAGCTACGGAAAGCCTGCCATTACCTATGATATCCGATCTATGGGAACACAGGCTTATATTGCCCTGGCCCAGGAGGTTCTGGATGCGCAGTCTGCAGGGGCAAAAGCAGACTGAACGGGGATCTCTTATGGATTCAACGTTGACGAAACCCTACGCTGCCCGGGTGGGTACCTTTCTGGGACAGGTTGCTAATGAGCATCTAAGAGGGAGGGGCTGATCACCTATTTTTTTTCACAGTACGGGGTACACGAACAGGAAATTTTATCTTTGAAGTGACGTTTGGTGATGCGCGCCTTGCAAGACAGGCATTCAAAGCATGTCATCCCCCCGATATTGGCGGCCTTGAGGCGGAATTTCCTAGGATCGTCGGCCATCCAATCCTTGGTCGTGTTGCCGCATTGTTCGCAGGTCACGTCCGTTTCCAATTCATAGGCAAAGTCCCAGAAATCGATCAGGCGGTTCCAGTCATCCATGGGCTCGGTCATTGGTCTTTCAGTTTTTTCTACATAGCGATCAATAATGGGCTGAACCTCTTTGCTGATCGCTGCCCAAAGCTTGGGTGAAATGAAGATGCCAAACATGGTGCCCTGACGATCATAAAGCGTTTTTATATCATCTTTTGTATCCATACGTTCTCCCTGGGGTTGTGTGTTGTGGTGGGTGGCGAGTGATGTTCTTTCTATCCTTCAGGTGACATTGAGATTCACAGCGAATTGCGCGTTGGTGTTGAGCTCGGAATGAGCAGGATGCGCCGGCCAGCATCTGCATGGGGCATTGACATTGATATACAGCGTCGTCATCAAATGGTATGTATTTATAAACATGGTCAGAGAAAAAGCAAGGTGGGATGATGAGTATAAAATCCAGAGGACTTGGTAAGGGATTGGATCTTCTGCTTAAGGGGAGCGCTCCGGAAGACTCTCCCCAAGGCATTGAGGTGTGTGATATTCCCCTTGTGGATATTTTTCCCAACCCTTCCCAGCCGCGGCAGACATTCACGGAAGAAGGATTGGAGGATCTGGCGCGGTCTATCCAGATCCAGGGAATTTTGCAGCCCATCCTTGTCCGCCCCCGACCAGGGAAATCTTCGGGATATGAAATTGTGGCCGGAGAACGTCGGTGGCGTGCTTCTCAGCGCACGGATTTGAAGTCCATTCCGGCCCTGGTGCGAAATATAGACGATAAGGAAACCCTGGCCATCGCCCTTATTGAAAACCTTCAGCGGGAAGATCTCAATCCTATTGAAGAGGCTCAGGGGCTCTTGCGGGTTAAAGATGAACTGGAGCTGAGCCAGGAAGAATTGTCCAAAAGAGTTGGCAGGAGTCGTTCTGCTGTGGCCAACAGCATGCGTCTTTTGCAGCTTCCTGATGAAATCCAGGAAGATATTAAGGCAAAAAAAATCAGTTCCGGACATGCCCGGGCGTACCTGGCCCTGGGTGACAACGAAGCGAAGATGAAAGCCCATGCTCTGGTTCTGGGACGACAGCTGAATGTCCGCCAGACAGAAGTTTTGATCCGGCAGATGCTTGCCAATGTTCAGAATGTCCCTGGTGGGGACAAGACTGACAATGACGTGTTGGACTTTCGGAAACAATGTAAGGCGGAATTGGAACGTGTCCTTGGTAGGAGCAAAGGATTGAGCCTGCGGGTGAGCGGGGGCCCGGCCAAAGGGGCGATCACGTTCAGCTATGCAAGCAGTGAAGAGCGTGAGCGGGTTCTTCAAATCCTTCAGCACGGCGCTGATCGTAGCATGGTCGAGGAATAACGAAATATGCCGGTGATACGTAAAGAGGATATCCTTGAAGGTGTGGAGCGGTTGAGCCAGAAGCCGGTGATGATTTTCGGCGATTGCATGCTCGATCATTATCAATGGGGAACGGTGGAGCGTATATCGCCGGAAGCGCCTGTGCCGGTGGTCCTGGTGGACAGGGAGACCTGGAAGCTCGGAGGGGCCGGTAATGTGGCCAGAAATATCAAGGCTCTGGGAGGAAATCCTCATCTAGTGACCATTGTGGGGGATGATCCTGCTGCGGGAAAAATCCAGGGGTTGCTTGATGAGTATGGTATTGCTCATTCTCTGGTCCGCTCCAACCGTCCAACAACGATCAAGACCCGTATCATTGCTGGTAATCAGCAGATGCTTCGGGTGGATAAGGAAAAAAAAGGCCAGCTGTCTCCCCAGACCCTGGCCCGGGTTGAGGGGTGTTTGGAAAATTTTTTGCCAGGATATGGGGTCATTGTTGTCTCGGATTACGGCAAAGGGCTGATTTCAGAAAATATTTTACATAAAATCCAGACGTCGCGTTCTTCGCGCAAAGTTCTTCTGGACCCCAAGACTGAGAATTATCCACTGTATCACGGACATTTCATCATGACCCCCAATGCCCGGGAAGCAGGAGAGAGCGCTCATGGTGCTATGGATTCTCGGGAAGAGATTCTGGAGGTCGGTTCAAGAATTCTGAAAGAAAAGGGATTGGAGAATCTGCTCATCACCCTGGGAAGTCGGGGAATGGTGCTCTTTAAAAAGGATCATCATGTCCTTCATATCCCAACGGTGGCCCGGGATGTTTTTGACGTCACCGGAGCTGGTGATACGGTTATTGCCGTGCTAGCGTTGTGTCTGAGTGCAGATTTGGATTTGCTGACGAGCTGTGTCATCGCCAATTGTGCAGCCGGTCTTGTGGTTGGCCAGGTGGGCACTGCCGCCGTGGGCGAGGTTGAACTGGCCCAGTCTGTGGAACGGCTCCGATTGCCTGAAATAGGCTGTTGGAAATAATTTTGGGGAGTCGGGCTTATGCTGAACTATCCGGTTTGGCCAGGAGATGGCATGCTTCGGGGAAAGACATAATCAAAATGAGCGGAGGGTTTGCCCGTATGTTTTTTCGGGCACCATTGTGAATAGCAGAGGCAGCGATCCGAGAAGATCCTTGCCTTATTTTTTTTGGAGTACCTTGTTCATGAGCTGCTGCAGTTTACTCATGTCTTCCAGGAACATTTCTTCGAGCTGGGCTATTCTGGTATTAATACGGTCTGTATTCTGTTCTTCATTGCCGGTCGGTGTTTCGCGCAGAGCCAC
>JAQVZR010000057.1 GCA_028708105.1 Desulfoplanes sp.
CTCGACTCATTGCAATGGCTTTTTCGCCATTTCCGGCCCGGCCAACCACATCATACCCAAAAAAAAGCCAACTTTTCTTCAAGTTGAGTGGCAATAATCGCCTCATCATCCACAACCAAGATTTTTATCTTTTTATCTTTCATGGCCTTGTATCGATAAAGGTTTCAAAATGTGGCAACAGAAAACACGCGGTGTAGCGTTCCTCAGACAACACATATGGTGTCAGATAATCACGGCAGGATACGCACCTCTCCCTGTTTCAAAACTCAAAAGAAACCCTGGTCCCCTTTGTGCGTGAATCCACACGCAGAATCCCGAATAATTGATCACGAACGAGATTTTTCATCAGCTTGACCCCGATACTATTTGTTTTTTCAATATCAAAATTATCCGGCAACCCACTGCCGTCATCTTTGATAGAAATCCTGACTATATTGTCGATAGATTTCTTCATTGTAATTAAAACAGTACCTTCCTTTGCATCAGCAAATGCATGCTTGAAAACATTGGAAAGTGCTTCATTAAGTGCTAAACCACATGGAACAGCCTTTTCAAGGGAAAGATAAACAGTTGAAAGATCAAATGTTATGAATATTTTTTCATCAAATGTATTAAAAATCTTGGCTAAATAATCGCACAACTGTATAATGTACTCGGACATATCAATGGTATTGAGATTATTTCCACAATAAAGCTGAGAATGAATAAAAGCCATGGCCTGTATTTGCGAACGAGCATTATCGCTCAAACTTTTGGCTTCAGCACTGCTTGCCCGCATCCCTGCCAGATCCAAAAGACTGGAAACTATCTGCAGATTATTTTTGACCCGGTGATGGACTTCATTGAGCAAAATTTCCTTCTCGGCCAGTGATGCGCGTAACTCCTTTTCGGCCCGTTTACGCTCCGAAATATCCATGACCGTCCCTTCCAGCAGGCAGGTATCGTTTTCGTGACAAATAAGACGACAAAACAGGGAAACCCATATTATACTCCTGTCCCTGCGGTAAAACCGTGTTTCATAATTGCTTACCATGCCTTTTTTCTCAAGAATGGCTATGAAATTTTGTCGTTCATTTGGATCAACAAACAACTCCTGTGCATTTTTGACTTCGGACAAAAGATGATCAATCCCGGTGTACCCCAAAATACGTGCACACGCGTTGTTGAGATTAATGAACGTCTGTTTGGAATCGACTTGGAATATGCCTTCAATGGAATTTTCAAATATACTGCGGTATTTTTTTTCAGCAACGACCAGGGCATCTGTGGCAAACTTTCTTTTTTCCTCTACCCCGATGGCCGAGGCGATGACCTCCAACAACCATTTGTCATGTGCAGTGGGGACATAATCCTTTGCAAAGGCCACCCAGATGGCCCCCATATAACTGCCGCCGAATTTCACGGCTTTGCTGATATATGTTTTCGGGACGAGCTTACAACCGGACGCCCCCCCCGCAAGGCGTGAACTTCCCTGAAAATTCCGCAGCACCGTCAAATCCCTTCCGATCTTGATGGAATTATGACAAATTTTTCTTTCGAGTTCACTCAGAGAAACATATCCTTCGGGAAGATTCCACCCGCAGACAATGTCAAGAAACCCGTTGGTGAGACGATTGTATGTGGCATACGAGGAACGGGTTATCTCACAACACACCGAGAGCAACCTGTGGATATTTTTTATAGGATCACTGCCATAATTCAAAAAACATTCATTGATTTTAAACAATCTTCTGTTGGCGTTCTTTACATCGGTAATATCTCCACCGGAACCCAATACCGCGATAATATTCCCACCAGTATCCTTGAGCGCTATGTTATGCCATTCGATCATACGCTTTTTCCCGGATTTCGTGTGTACTTCCGTTTCGATATGCTGGGATTTTATTTCACCCCGTATCAGTCTGTTAATTTTTCTCTTCAATTTTTGGTAATCTTCGAGTTCGAAGATTACCTCCAGAAAATTGGCCCCAATCAGCTCTCCCTTGCTATATCCCAGAAGATCATACCCTTTTCTGTTAATAAGAGAAATCTTGTACTCGGTATCGAAAATGATCAGGATAACATCCGCGACTTCCAGATATTTTTGGACCCTGTTTTTCTGCTCCTCCAACATCTCCTCAGCGATCACCTCGCGGGTGATATCCCTGACACTCACCCTCTTGCCCAGGAAATTCCCATTACAATCAAATACAGGCTGACATATAATGGTGACCCATCGGGTATATCCCTGTTTATTGATAATTCGCAGATTGTGTGTTGAAATATTGTTGTCATGAAAATTCTGTGAACAATTTTTCAGAAAGATATGTTTATCATCGGGATGAATGATATCTGCAAGCAACCTGTTATTTTTGATGAATTCCTGGCGTGCATAGCCGGAAACACGCTTACAGGAAGGTGACATGTATGAAATTTTACCATCAGCTTCTATCAAATACTCCCATGCATAGGTATAATCGGCAACCATCCTGAAATGATCTTCACGCTTCTTGATTTCAAAGGTATCATGTTTTCTTTGCAATGCATTTGAAAATATATCCGCGATACATGAAAAATTATTGCATATATCTTTTGCCCACATTCTGGGCGATTCCAAAAATTCAACTATCAGATATCCATTACATTTTTTTCCCATGCAGAGGGAAACTGCCAGAAATATTTCAAGCCCATATTTCTGGAAAGGTACGGGATCAAGGCCGAAAAGGCCGGACATGTTCAAAACATCAGGCACATAGAACATCTTTCGTGTTTCGAGAATATGTTTCAATCCAGCATAGCCCAATGTACTGAGATAGCTGTCAAATGCATACGTTTTCGGTCCCGGATTGGCGGCGGACCATTCACACGTCTTTTCCAGCCTCTTACCGTCCGGTCCGGATTGCACGATATAACAACGTGTTATGCCCAGGATACGACCGATTTTCCCAAGCGCGATGAATATTTCTCTGTCAAATGCATCCAGTTCTGTATCGATAAAAACCGTGGCAATGGAGGTCAGAAGCCGTTCAAACCGGATAGAAAATTGCAAAATTTTCAAATCATTTCCGGTGAGAACCTGTTTTCCTGAAATAGCCCTCTGGTCCGTCACCCCATTATTTTCAAGAATATTCGGATATTCTGATCCTTCGGCATCACAAAAAATTTCCGGCACAACCCTTCTCCGTTACATATTTCTATGAAATTGTTTCAGGAGCAAAAAACGTCCGAGGGTTTCACAGGCACCACACATTTCTGCACTTGATGCGAAAAATCCCCCAAAAATACGCATGCATTTCCAAACTGCGGTCCGCCACCAATCCATTGTCTTCAAGATGCGTATAACAATAATGTATCTTTTACTATATCATTCCTGCCCTTCTAGAAAGAAAAAGATTCCTGAACATCCAAATTACCACCTGCTATTCGTCTTTTTTATCTTCACATCTCATTTCCCTCATCCCGACCCATACGAAAAAATCCGCCGGTCTCTTTGGGAGGAGAAACCGACGGAAGGTACAACTTGAAGCTAAGGGTGGAGTATTATGCCTCCTGCTTACCACGCAGATAGACAAAATAATATGCACAGCCGACAAAGAGTGCTCCGCCGACGATATTGCCTAACGTAACCGGAATGAGATTGTTGAAAATGAATCCACTCCATGTCAGGGCATCTGCCTTGTCGCCCAGTGCCTTGACGGCTTCGGCCAGAGCAGGATGACTCTTCAAAAAAATCCCCGGGGGGACAAAATACATATTGGCCACGCAATGCTCAAACCCGGAAGCCACAAAACCCATGATCGGGAAAAAGATGCCCCAGATTTTCCCGCCGATCTCATCGGATGCAGCAGCCAACCAGACAGCCAAACATACCAACCAGTTACAACCAATGGCCCTGAAAAAGGCCTCGCCCCATGTCAGATTACATTTCCCGGCAGCGATATCCAGCGCAACGGTTCCGCAGGCATTACAGCCGGTGTGCCACAATCCGGACTGATACATAATGAATACCATAAGGAGCGAACCGGCAAAATTTGCAAAATACACCCAAAACCAATTGTTCAAAAGTTGTGCAAACCGGATCTTTCCAGAGCACACGCCCACTGCCATCAGGTTATTGCCTGTAAAAAGTTCCGCGCCGCCGATGACGACAAGCATCAGTCCAAGACTAAAGACCGAACCACCAAGAAGTTTTGCAACACCAAGCCCTAGGTGTGAAGTTGTCTGCGTCAGGACTATAGTACAAAGTTCAGCACCGAATCCGATATATGCCCCGGCAAAGATGCCGAGCACGATCATGTTGGGGATTGAAAGATTTGCCTTGGCATCACTAACATTAATAAAGGCACTTGCGATTTGTGCTGGTGATTTTGCTGCCATGTTCTTCTCCAATTGGTAAAAGTTACACAAAAAATATACAACTTACCAAAATTACAGCCAATATATCAGAGACCTTATTCAATCTTTTATTTTCGGTTCTCCCCGTGAACTATCTTGTCCAGCCGGACAGCGCACACCTTGAATTCAGGAATACCCGCTACGGGATCAGAAGCCGAATTGGTCAATACATTGGCTGAAGCCTCCGCAAAATGAAATGGAACGTAAAATGTCCCTTCCTGCGCCATATCACTAATCACGACCGCGATTTCCACCTCTCCTCTCCTAGTGCTCAGGCGAACCATTTCACCGGTCTTAACACCGAGCTTTTTCGCGTCCCCGGTATGCATCTGCACGTATCCGGTCTTTTGTTCGTGATGCAGGTGGGCGGACTTTCGGGTCATCGTTCCTGTATGAAAATGAGCAAACATCCTGCCTGTGGTTAGAAAATAGGGATATTCTGCGTCAGGCATCTCTGCAGGATCTTTGTAGCCAATGGGATGAAATTTTCCCAGACCACGTGTAAACGTATCCTTGTGCAGATACGGTGTCCCTGGGTGCTCGCTGTTGGGACAGGGCCAAAACAACCCGTCAAGGCCAAGACGCTCATAACTCATGCCGGCATAACTGGGTGTAAGCTGTTTCATTTCCTCAAAGATTTCTTCCGAGTTCTGGTATTTCATCTCATATCCCATGGCCGTGGACAGATCCGAAATAATCTCCCAGTCCTGCCGGGCGTTTCCCAAGGGCTTGATAGCTTGGGTGAGCAGCTGACACCTGCGTTCGGTATTGGTGAAGGTCCCGCTTTTTTCGACGCACGTCACGCCAGGAAGCACGACGTCTGCAAGACAAGCGGTCTCGGTCATGTAGAGGTCCTGAACAGCCAGAAACTCCAGTTTTGCAAAGGCTGATCGCACGTGATGAGCATCGGGATCGCTGAGAACGGGATTCTCGCCAACAACATATAGTCCTTTGAGCGTGCCCTCCAGCATGGCCGGAATCATCTTGGTGATTGTCAACCCGGCATTTCCGGGTAGTTCCCGCCCCCAGGCTTTGGAAAACTTCTCTCTGGCGGCCTCGTTGGTGACCGGTTGGTAGGCGGGATATACATTGGGCAAACAGCCCATGTCACAGGCACCCTGAACGTTATTCTGTCCACGCAAAGGGTTGACCCCGCCGCTACGCACGCCCACGTTGCCGCAGAGCATAGCCAGGTTGCAGCAGGATTTAACGTTATCAACTCCTGTCGTATGTTGTGTGATCCCCATGGCATACAATAGGGCACTGGGACTTCCCGCAGCATAGTACTCGGCCATCTGTTCCAGATCACGGATGGAAACCTGGGTAATGGCCTCAACCTTGGCAGGGGTATATCCCATGACGGTCTCTTCGAATTCCTCAAATCCTTCGGTCCGATTGGCGATATACTCGGCGGCCTGCCAACCGTTTTTCAAGATGATGTGCATCATCCCGTTGAGCAGGGCCACATCGCTGCCGAGTCGCTGCCTGACGTGAACATCTGCAAACCGGGCCAACTGAATCATTCTGGGATCGGCTACGATCAACTTGGCGCCCTTTTCTTTGGCTCTCATCACCCTTCTGGCGATGAGGGGGTGGGCTTCACTTGTATTGGTACCGATAAGAAAAATGCATTCTGCATCTTCAATTTCCTCTATGGAGTTTGTCATAGCTCCACTTCCAAATGCTGCGGCAAGACCTACCACAGTCGAGGAATGTCAGAGTCGGGCGCAGTGATCCACGTTGTTTGTTCCAAGAACCGCCCTGGTAAATTTCTGGATCAGATAATTTTCCTCATTGGTAACTTTTGCCGACGCCAGGACGGCCACGCTATCCGGTCCATGCTCGGCAATAATTTTTTTAAAACGCTCTGCAGTAGTCTGTATGGAGGCATCCCAGGATGCCTCCTGCAAGGCCCCGTTTGTCTTGAGAAGGGGTGTCTGCAATCGTTCTTCGCTGATGACATGTTCGTGAAGATTCCAGCCCTTGATACACAATTTACCTTGACTCACGGGATGACTTTTCAAGGGCATGGTGCCGACGAGCTGGCCGTCCATGACCTCAAAAAGCACGCCACAACCGCAACCGCAATATGAGCATATTGAAGGAACGAGTTTATATTCCATTATCCTTTGTGCTCCTTAATGATAAAAGTATCTCTGCAAAATCATGTCTATGCAGAAAAAATGTGCTCTAGGCATGAATCGAAAGCGATTTTCTGCATAATCCGGCCTCGGAACAGGAAATTATATGGGCCTGGGTTCCGTTGTCGGAGCATCCCCAATGAGATTGAAGGGTGATTTACCTTCATCGATGCCGGGACGGTATCCGAAAAGATCGGATACCGAGGAACCGACCTTACGATAAAGAAGCCGCAGGGGGATATCCATGGGACAGGCGTCCTCGCACAGACCGCAGTCAATGCACCGACCGGCCATATGCGCGGCACGAACGAGATGAAAAAGCGGCACTTCCGTAGGCAAAGCCCCGCCGGAACGGATCAGCTCAGGATGCTCCAGGCTGCAGTCTTTGCAAAAACAGACAGGACAGATATTCCGACATCCGTAGCACTTGATGCACTTGGAAAATTCATACATCCAGTGAGCAAAACGCTCCTTCTGATCAAGGTGTTCAGCATGCTCAACCGACATATTGTTATCGATGCCCAGTTCCACCTTGACGGGTCCGACCGGGGAGGGTTCCAAATAGCTGCAGTCCCCGTGGTTCTTGAGGGGAGACGGACAGCAGTTCACGTTAAAGGTGGTGACAGAATCTTTCTTGAGCTGATCCCATATATCCAGGACCTTCAATGCCCGCTGATTGCAATCCCTAGCCAGCATGCCAATTTTCATTTCGGGATAAACCGCAGCTATATGGGTGGCCATCTTCTCCAGGGAATACCGTTCACGGCTCACCACCAAGTCATCCACTTCATCCAGCCTGTCAGCCTGAAAGCAGTACGGCAGGGCGTGGCCATGAACCATTTTATAGCCCAGGAACATATCTACTTGTTTTTCTTCCAGCCATTTTTTGACAGTGTCCTTCATGGCGCCCTCCTTACAGGCTGACTGCTTTTTGATAATCCCTTGCCAGAGGACTCGGGCCCAACGTCCGGATCTTTTCCGTAAAATCAGTCACAACTTTTTGAAATTTCTGGGCCTCGGCAGACGATATCCACGCCAGATGCAACCGGTCCTCCAACCCGACAAAACCGAGCAATTCCTGAAGGAAGGTCATCTTCTTTTGGGTCATGTAATTACCGTACAGGTAATGGCAGTCACCGATGTGTCAGCCGCCCACCAGCACGCCGTCCGCCCCTTCCTGAAAGGCTTTGAAAATATAATGGGGGGATACCGCTCCCGAACACATCACCCTGACGGGACGGATATTCGGGGGATAGCTCAGCCGGCTCACACCGGCCAAATCGGCCGCCCCATACGCGCACCAATTGCAGAGAAAGGCCACTATTTTAGGTTCATACGTTGTATTTTGCATTCCTGGTCTCCTTGTTACAGACGCACGGATATCGCGTTATGTATCTGGGCATAGAACTGCTTGGGGGTGAATCCCATGACAATGGGTGCCTCGGACGGACAGGTTGCCGCGCACACGCCGCAGCCCTTACACAGAGCCGGATTCACCGACGCCACATGCGTGTCGTAGTCAACGGCAATGGCACCGTAGGGACAGGCGTCCACACACGCCCAGCAGCCGGTACAACGGTCTGCATCAATGGAGGAAACAATCCCCCCTACTGTAATGTGATCCTTGGACAGAATCGTTACTGCCCGGGATGCAGCTGCCAGGGATTGGGCAATGCTCTCGTCTATGGGCTTGGGATAATGGGCCATGCCGCAGACAAAAAGCCCCTCACTGGCAAAATCAACGGGACGCAGTTTCTGATGGGCCTCCTGGAACCAGCCGTCGTTGTCAAAAGGCACCTTGAAGAGCTGGGCCAGGGTCTCATCCCTATTGGAGACAATGGCCGTTGCCAGACAAACCATATCCGG
>JAQVZR010000058.1 GCA_028708105.1 Desulfoplanes sp.
GGGCGTATTTCACCTTGATCGAATCTGTGGTCGTATATCTCATAACAGTTATTTATCATTTAAAGTCAACAGGTTAAAACGCTGTTTCCGCTATTGTGATGAGAGTATACAGATGGATTATGAACGGAAGATGAATGGGTAAATGAGGGCGGGGGAGGAGTGCTGAAAAAACAGGACACACTCAGAAAGGCGTGTCAGGAGATCACAGGCAGCTTCACAACAAACGTACTGCCTGTATCCATTTCACTTGTAACGAGGATTCTTCCATGGTGAACTTGAACGATTTGATCTGCAATGGACAGCCCCAGTCCGCTTCCGCCCGATTCTCTTGATCTGGCCTTGTCCACACGATAAAATCGTTCAAATATGTATGGCACATCTTTGGGCGGGATGCCGATGCCTGTATCCTGAAAAGTGATTACAGCCATGTTGTTTTCTATAGATACATCTACATTGATATGTCCGCCGACAGGCGTATAGCGGATTGCATTTGTTAAAAGGTTTATAAACAGAGTGCGCAGGAGGGATTCATCACCTTCAATGAGTACGGTGCCTTTTGAGGTATATCTCAGATTGAGTCCCTTATCCTGGCACAAGACATCCAATTCATCACAAAGATTAGATACAAGCAGATGTACATCTATAGATTTGAAGGAAAGCGACTGGCTGCTTGAATCTGTTCGGGCCAGGAACAATAATTGTTTGATTATCCCGGACATTCTCTCGGCTGCGGTGGCAATGACTTCTATGGATGTTCTATAACTTTGCGCCTGCCGTTTTTTCTGAAGCGACAAGGAGGCTTCTGCCTGGATAACTGCAATGGGACCTCGTAATTCATGGGACGCGTCCGAGGTTAATTGCTTTTGTCTTGTAAATGCTTTTTCCAGTCTGGAGAGCATCTGGTTGATGGTTTGTGCAAGATGGCCAAGCTCGTCATCTGCTGTGACTTTGATCCGTTGTGTCAGATCGGTTTCTTCTATTTTTCTGGTAGTTTGTGAAATATCATCTATGGGACGCAGTATACGGTTCAATAAAAATATTCCGCCCCATCCAGAGAGGAAAAGGGTAATGGGGAGTGAATAGAGTAAAATGTGAAACAGTGTTGTTAACGCCCTATCAAGGTCTTTTGTGGATCGAGCGACTATCAGGACAGCCTTCTCTATCTCTATTTCATCGGGTAATTTTGGATTTGTAAACCGGACTTTTTTTCGGCCGGCACCGTTATTTGGATCAATGTTGAATTTATCCAGCATGATCCTTTTTGGTTCAGGCGAGTACGGGACCGCATACAGAGTAAAGGGTTTGTTATTGAGTTCTATGGTTTTATAGAGATTCTCCCCGCCAAGGACGGCATTGATACATTCTTCCCCGGCAGGAATTTCAATTTGTCTGTGGGAGACGTTGACCAGGGCATGGTCAAAATAAAAATAAAAGGAGATCAATTCTCCTGTTTCTTCTTCAAAGGCCCCGCCTGCGACAATGGGGATGATATCTTTAAAATCCACTATCTGATCTGCCCTTTTTTTCAGGGAATCATCAAATGAGGAATGAAGCCGGCTGGACATGGCAGCATAAATACCTGTTCCAAGAACCGTTAGTATGAGTGAGAGAACCGCCAGATACCATAGGGTAAATTTGATTTTAATAGGTAATCCCTTCATCCCTTTTGCATCCGATAGCCTGCCCCTCTGATGGTGCTGATAATTCTCTTGCCCGCCTCAGGATCGATTTTTTGTCTGATCCGACGGATGTAGACATCAACAAGATTAGAAACACTGTCAAAATCATAATCCCACGCGTGGCTTTCAATCATTCTACGGGTGATGACGGCATCGGGATTGGACATTAAATATTTGAGGATCACAAATTCCTTGGTGGTCAGGTCAATCTGACTCCCTTGCCATGTCACTTCCCTGGTTACCGTATTCAGTGCAAGATCACCCAGTTCAAGTTTTGGGGAACGACGTGTGCTTTTCCGTCGCAGCAAGGCCCGGATTCTTGCCTGCAGTTCATTGAAATCAAAAGGCTTTACAAGATAATCATCTGCGCCCAGGTCCAACCCTTTTACCCGATCTTCAATGTCATCCCTGGCAGTCAACATGAGGACAGGGGTATCATTTTTCTCCAACCGAAGTTCTCGGCAAACTTCAAATCCCGATTTGAGAGGCATCATCACGTCAAGAATAATCAGATCATACGGGGCGGAGAATGCATAGTGCAAGGCATCCTGACCATTGTGCACACAATCCACGGCAAAGGCATTCTCTTCCAAACCGCGTTTAATCGTACTGCATAAACTGTTATCATCATCAGCAACAAGTATTCGCATTTTTTCACGTGTGCTTGGTTATGCGTGGATTTTGTTTCATATGGATGAGAAACCATGTAAAAACTTCTTTATTGCGTCACGAAGTCACCTAACACGAGGCCCGATACATGGCTCTGATATCTTCTTCCGTCAGTTTGACCTTATTGTTGGTGATGTTTCCTGTTTTAGTAAAGCCCGGGACAGGCAGACTCTGTTTGCACCGGGACTAAACGGGCCTCACCCCTCTCCTTTCGCCAGCTTCAGCGACCGTTGGAACTCCAGATCATGACACCTCGTGACGGCATCGGCCAACTCTCCAGCCAGCGCCATTGCTTCTGCAGGAGTACAGGTGATGACGATAGGCTTGTCTTGCCCGGCCTTGAATCGCAACTGAATGGGCGGCACCACATCCTTGTTTTCGGACTGCTCCTGACCATATGTCAGCATGACGGACTTTTTGGCCCCCTCCTGACGATCCACATATGAAGACTTGGAAGAATCCGTATACATGATGAATTTCCCTCCCACCTTGCCCGGGGTCCCTGCAGCATAGCACCTGACGGCATAAACCAGCGAAGCCAGTTTGAATGGCGAAATTTTCATGGTCATGTGTTCATCCAGTGCAAAGGTTCTGCCCGCGGACGAACCCGGCGCGGGCCTTCCCGGAGCCGCATTCAGAAACACGAAATACCCCGGTTTGTAGGGTGGCCTCTCCCGGTCAAGCATAATGTCCACGTACATGAGGTTAGTGGAAGGGAAGGAATAACTATGTACACGAATCAGGTTCTTGCCGGCCATCTCATCCTCCTGCCGATAATGGTGGAATATAGGGACTATGAACACACGTTGTATTTTAGTCCGTTTCCGGCCCCCATACACCACAGTCGATGAAAATCAAAGTTTCATCCTCCTCGAGCTTCAATATCTGACCGAGGAATCCGCACCAACCCGATGGGCGGATTGGCTGGTTATGTACCCCGTCAGCATTCGTGCATAAGGGCGAGGACAACCCCGAGGGGTTGTCCTCGAATAGTGTATGATGACTGGTGGATGCCAATACGATTTTGCCGGATGAATCCCAAAAAACAGCAAAAGCCGCGGGGAGACATTGTCTCCTCAGGGCTTTTTTCTTATCCATGTTTCATGGAGCTTCCTTGTCGCTTCTGGTCCGAATAACGGGGCTGTTTCTTTGAGTTATTGTGGAGCCTGCATTTTTCGAAGAGGAAGGATAGTCAAGTGGTGTGAGGAGCAGCCCCCGTTTTCGGTTCCGCCGTGAAACCGTTCACGTGGGTTCCTCCCATGAGGCAACGTTGTCCTCGTGTCTCGTCGGAGGATTTGAGGATGGCGAGGAGGTAGGGGCGTTCCTTGAAGAGCAATTTGAAGCTCTGCAGGCTCGAGGCATACTGTTGCAGGGAAATGGTCTCCACTGGAAAGTATTATGCAATAAAATCAAATGCCTGCACCCGTAATTTTTGCTATACGAAGTATTTATCACATACCATCAAGGAGAAAAATGATGAAAATTCGACTAGGTTCAATAGTTATGCTGCTGGCACTTCTTGTTTCTGTTTCCGCCGTATATGCACAGAATACTGAAGATCACAGCGCAAAGGTGTACCAGATCGAATCCAGAATGGATGAGTATACGCGCCCCACAACATTTACTCCTACAAAAGCTATTTCTGTAAATGGTGCTCTCTCTGAAAATGTTGTTACGTCCACGCAAAGGATATTGAACAAAGAAGCACCTTTTCTCAAAAAAAGGGTCGTCAAGCCTGTGGGCGAAGACCGATTGAGCGCATGGGAGTTCCTCAGTGATGAAGGTGGTGCGGCACATGATCAGACGGCTCCAAATCCTTTAGCCTAGTATGCGGCCGGTATCTCTTCAAGCCTGCTGACCCAGGTCGAAAGGGGTATACAGATATTGGATCTGGATGTTGATGACGCAAAAGTGGAATCAAGGATCATCTTCAGATGGTCAGATACCATGACAAATACATGGTTTGGTTATACTGACAAGGTCACGACCAATATTCTCATCAAGAGTAATGAGTCTCCTGAAAAAATAAGAGCATTGAAACAACTGGCACTCAAGGCGTGGGCTGTTGGTGAAGGTTTGGCCAATAAAACCACCATCGATGCAGCCATTGTCATCAACGCTGACAAGTGGGCCGGGCAGGAACCTCATCGTGGTAAAATAGAATCGCCGATGTCTATGGACGATGGTTTTAAGCTTACGGATGTAACTCCTGCTCTTCACCTGCAGACAATACCCTTTGAAAAAGATCTTGCCGTGGATATGCATAATCTACCAAATCCAATGGTTTTCTCTGAAATCAGTATCGCAGAATCCGTTCATGATGCCAACAGACCCTATCTGCATAGAATCAGAGCAAAATCTTTGACTGAAAACTATGCGACATGGGAACTGTATTCTGATGACAGCCGTGGATATAAAGGGATGGATAAGACTCCAACATCATAGGATTATTTTACCATAGAGACTTCTTTTTGTCTGATGAGTCAGCTTACTGCAAACCACGTGTATTTCCAGAAACAGGGTGTCCCTATCGATGATTTCCGGGTTGAACACCAATTCAATTATCAACAAGATAATTTCATGACGCCGGCGATGACAGGTCATCTTGATGATGTCATAACACGAGTCATCGTCAAGGGAGGGGTTGCAAAAGAGGCGTTAGAAAATTTCGCCCGGCAGTCTCTTCGTACCTGTTTTGCCGGAGAAGGTATTCAGAATGAAACTGACATGGAGTCAACTATGTATCTCAATGGAAAAAGAGTAAAACAAGAGTAAATGTACGATGTATGAATGTACGATGTATGAACGTATCGAAAAAGAAACTGTAACTATTCAGTTCCCAGATTTTTGATAGGGGAGACCAAGGTTTGCAGACCTCGCATGAATGGATGGCTAACACAAATATATATTGGCGATTCGGAGGGGCGCACCGGCTGGTCGTCCGCTTTCAGGTTATCAGAGATCCATGAATGCGTTGATTTCGGCCATGATTTCCGGGGCCGTGAAGCCCTGGAGCTGAATGGCTCCCGAGCGGCAGGCTGCTGTGCATAGACCGCAGCCCTTGCATAGGGAGGGCTGGATCATGGCTTTGCCGGATTTGGCGTCCATCATGGGCGCACCGTAGGGGCAGACGGCCACGCAGACACCGCAGCTGACGCAGTAGCCTGCATTGACCTTGGCCACACTTCCGGAGCTGTGGATTTCTTTGGCCGCCAGCAGGGTCACGGCCCGGGCCGCTGCTGCCTGGGCCTGGGCAATGGATTCGTCCAGAGGTTTGGGGGCATGGGCCAGGCCGCACACAAATACGCCTTCGGTGGCAAAGTCCACGGGACGTAGCTTGACGTGGGCCTCGGAAAAGAAGCCGAATTCGTCCTGGCTGACCTTGTACATATTGGCCAGGGGGTTTTTTATCTCCGGGACGATGGCCGTTGCCAGGACCAGGATGTCCGGCTGGATGCGCAGTTTGCGCCGCAGCACACAGTCGCTGAAATCGATCTGCAGGGCTTCGCCCTGCCGGGTGACCGAGAGTTCCTTTTCAAAGCAATAGCGGATGAAATGGATACCGGCTTCCCGGGCTTGCCGGAAGATGTCTTCCTGAAATCCGTAGGGGCGCATGTCCCGGTAGAGGACATAGATGTTCATGTCCGGGTTCAGTTCCCGAAGGCGCAGGGCACTCTTGATATTCTGGGTGCAGCAGAGTTTGGAACAATAGGGGCGGGAAGGAATGCGCGATCCCACGCACTGGATGAGCACCGCGGTATTTGTACGGCTCAGGACGACCTCATCCTCGATGAATTTTTTGTGCAGGTCCAGGCGGGTCAAAACACGGGGGTCCTGACCGTAAAGATACATGTCTGGCTTGAGCTCTTCAGCGCCTGTGGCAATGATGGTCACCCCGTGATTCAGAGTGGTTACGGCCCCCGCAGTATTGATGGTGGTGGTGAAGTTGCCCACAAATCCCGAGGCATTGGTGATCTGGGTGTTTTTGAGCACCGTGATATGGGGGTCGGATTCCACGGCCTGGATGGTTTTTTTGAGATAGGCATGGACATCCTCCTGCCGCCAGGTGCGTTGGAGAAACCAGGCCTTGCCGCCCAGTCTGTCCGAGCGTTCCACCAGATACGTGGTGAACCCCTGTTCGCCCAGATTCCTGGCGGCTTCCAGCCCGGCCACGCCTCCTCCGATGACCAGGGCGGATTGACCCACAGTCAGGGTCGGTTCTTCCAACGACTCCTGCAGGGCCACCTTGGCCACGGCCATACGCACCAGATCGATGGCCTTGGCAGTGGCAGCCTCGGGATCAAATTTATGGACCCAGGAACATTGGTTGCGGATGTTGGCCATTGCAAAAAGATATTTGTTGATTCCTGCCTTGGTCAGGGTTTCCTGGAACAGAGGCTCGTGAGTCTTGGGCGTGCATGCCGCAACCACGACCCGGTTGATGCCCTGTTCTTTTATGACCTGGGATATGTTTTCCTGGGTGTCCTGGGAACAGGAAAACATGTTGGTGCCCACATAGACCACCCCGGGGAGGGCTTTGGTGGCTTCTTCCATGCGTTTCATGCCCACAACTCCGGCAATATTGGTCCCGCAGCAGCACAGAAAAACCCCGATGCGCACAGGTTCCCCTCGGGTTTCCCGGACGAAAGGCATTGCCGGAGATTTGGTCAGGGTGAACCTGGCCGGGGCGAGTCTGCTGCCCACAGCGCCGGCTGCAGCGCTGGAATCGATGACCGAGGAAGGGATATCTTTGGGTGCCTGGAAGGAACCACAGACGTAAATCCCAGGGCGAGAGGTCTGGACAGGCGTGAAGGAGGAGGTGGCTACAAAGTTGTAATGGTTCAGTGCGATGCCAAGGTTTGCAGCCATTTCCGCATTTTTAGCATTGGCGCTTAGGCCCACAGAAAGAACTACAATATCGAAATATTCTTCTTCAATTTCACCCAGTTCATTCACGTAGCGGATGGCGTGACGGCCCGTGTCGTCCAGGGGGGCGACTTCGGATATCTTGGATTTGATGAACCTGACGCCGGAGTCGTCTTTGGCCCGGTTGAAATATTGTTCAAAATTTTTGCCGTTGGCCCGGATATCCAGATAAAAAATGGCCGTGTCCAGAAAGTCTGTGGAATGTTCCTTGGCCAGCATGGCTTCCTTGATGGCCGCTGTGCAGCACACGGCTGAGCAGTATCCGTTGGCTCCTTTATGTCTGTCCCGTGAGCCTACGCATTGCAGCCAGGCAATTTTTTGTGGAGCCTTTTTGTCCAAAGGTCGGACCAGATGCCCCTCCGTAGGACCGGAGGCCGAAAGCAATCGCTCAAATTCCATGTTGGTCAGGATATTGGGTGAACGAGTATACCCGTAGATGTCATGTTTTGAAGGATCAAAGGAACCGCATCCTTCGGCCAGGACAACCGCACCGACATTGAGATGTACGCTTTTAGCTGTCTGGGTATAATCAATGGCCTGCTGGGGGCAGATCTTGGCACAGTTGCCGCATTTGCCTTTGGTCAGGTAGAGGCACTGGTTCTCGTCGATGGCGTACTTGAGGGGCACGGCCTGGGCGTATTTAAGATAGATGGCCTTGCGTTTGGAAAGGCCTCCGTCGTATTCATTGGGAACTTTTTTGGGACATTTTTCAGCACACAGGCCGCAGGCAATACACTTGTCCGGGTTCACATAGCGGGGATGCTTAAGCACTGTAACGTTAAAGTTTCCCTCTTCGCCGTCAACAGCCGTGACTTCGGAGAGAGTGAGCAGTTCGATATTGATGTGCCGGCCGACCTCGACCAGCTTGGGGGAGATAATTCACATGGCGCAGTCATTGGTGGGGAATGTCTTGTCCAGCTGAGACATCATCCCGCCAATGGAACTGGATCGCTCCACGAGGTAAACATAGTATCCTGAATTTGCCAGATCCAGGGCCGATTGCATGCCTGTTATGCCGCCGCCGACAACAAGGACCGCGCCAATGATATTCTTGGTCATGATGGAGCTCCAAAGAGGGGGTGAATATCTTAAAAGTGTCGTT
>JAQVZR010000059.1 GCA_028708105.1 Desulfoplanes sp.
GACCGTGGAGGCCGAGGTGATAGACAATAATTCGGCCAGATCTTTCTGGGGCATAGCTCCCAGGGCAATCAGATGGGCCAGGGCCATGAACTGAACCCGACTCACCCCGGTATCAACCAAACGTTTTTCAAGAACAGCCGAAAAAGCCTTAAAGGTCAGATTACAATGAAATCCCAGACTTTCCGGTGGATTAAACGTGGGCATATATAATCTCCCCCTTGTTTAGTTAGTTAATTAACAAATAGTATACTAACTAATATAATGCAAGAAACAAATTCCACCAGCTTTTTCCTTCTTGACCTTCAAACATAGCTCCGAATCCAACGTTACGCGCACTCCTAAATGCTTTGTTAAAAAAACCACTAAAAAGAATTGACCACCATGCCGATGGCGATTATTGAGATAGATAAGAGTAAAAATTTAAGTTTAGATATCAGTGTGTTAGGTTAGAGAACAACTTTCCACATTGACCAGCACCCAAGGAGGATGCAAGCCAGACATAGATACTCCCAACACCTTTACTAGTAATATGGATCGTTACGTTTGGCCCGGATACATCTCTGTGATGATACTCGGAACACGTGTATCCTGCCACTCATGTGTACACTTACCCTTCCTGTAAGAGGATCTTTGTGATGTTTGATGATATAGAGAGTGCTGTGAAATACTCCATTGAGAATGATGAAACAGCAAAAGTCACTGTCAGTTCCCTGGATGATGCCATTGAACAGGCAGAAGAAGAAAATTATGATTTTGATTACAACCTTGTAAACGACGATGATGGCATTCAGGAAATCTGGGAAATGTGGGGCTGGAGCGAAGGCAATGAGGACGAAGAACCTGAATGGCGTATCCTTATTACTGCATTGAACAAGGAGTAATAAAATGTTTGTTATCGCTGTCGGTAAGCAATTAGCATATTCAAAACCAGACTTTGCATCGACTACCATGTCTGGCCTTGAGGCATTGCTGGACCGGGCATTCCAAGAGTGGCGCTTCAAGGGTGATGATCTGTATGTGTATGGGGAACTCCCGCATAGCGAAGAAGAAGACTGGTACCTTTTCGGCAAGCTGTTCAATATCGAACCCCGCTATTCAGGTCTGAAGACCCTGCTTCGGGAAATCAAAAATTACCGGCTCACACTTTCCCCGGAACTGCCAAAATTCGGAGGAATCGCACCCACAGAGATTCCCGACGTCTGGTCTTGGGATGAGAACCATATACTGGCGGGATCATGCATTGATGATCTGGAAATAGTACCGCGATAGTTTTTTTTACTTTATAATAAAAAGCGCCATGATATTTCTATCATGGCGTTTTTTATTATACCCCCAATGCAGGGAAGCATAACCTATACTGTTTTCGGCATAGACTCGGACAGGGTGAATCCATTGCCCTTTGCCGTATGATCAATAACCGACATGGCAGTGGCCACCATGGATGAGATATCCCCAAGATTGCTCGGGATGATCATGGTGTTGTTTTCCTTGGCCAGGTTCCCAAATGCAGAAATATATTTTTCCGCCACACGCAGGTTTGCGGCGGTCTCTCCCCCGTTCATGGTCAGGGCCTCGGCAACCATTCTGAGTCCTTGGGCTGTGGCCTCAGCCACCAGTTTAATTTCCTCGGCCCTACCTTCAGCTTCGTTGATACGCTTTTGCTTTTCCCCCTCAGAAACCTGCACCGCCTCTTTTTTCAGTCCTTCGGCACGGTTGATCCGGGATTGGCGTTCACCCTCGGAGGTGGCAATGGCGGCACGTTTTTCCCGTTCGGCACGCATCTGTTTTTCCATGGCATCCATGACTGTCTTGGGCGGAGTAATATCCTTGATTTCATAGCGCAGAACTTTAACACCCCAATTCTGGGCGGCTTCATCAATGGCCGCCACCACCTGACGATTGAGTGATTCCCGCTCTTCAAAAGTCCTGTCCAATTCGATCTTTCCGATCACCGACCGGAGTGAAGTCTGGGCCAGTTGACTGGCGGCAAGATGATAATTGTCGATCCCATAGGCTGAAAGTCTGCTGTCAATGACCTGTAGATATAATACCCCGTCTACGGAAACGGACACATTATCCGTGGTAATGCAATCCTGGGAAGCGATGTCCAGGACCTCTTCCTTGAGAGAACGTTTGTAAGCCACTTTATCGAGAAAAGGAATCAGGATGTGGAACCCAGCTCCCAGACTGCCCGTATATTTGCCCAGCCGTTCCACAATATATTCAGAACGCTGGGGAACAACCACCGCCGTTTTAACCAACAGGACAATTACAATAAGTGCGAATACGGCAACGACAATCAGGGATTCATTCATGGTTTTCTCCTGGTAAAAAGTGTTCAACTCTGGGGAATGCACAGCTCTTGGTCTGCGTCATCACTTTTTTTGCACGAAAGCACAAAAAGAGTCATCGTACACAAACGGATCTTATTAAACGGAGCGATATCAGACAGTAACGAACCGGCATCAAATCAATGAGGCCTGCGTGATGTGCATCTTCCGGTCATGCACCTCTGCCATCGACAGGTTTGACCTTCAATGTGAGCCCGTCATCCGAGGTCTGGGTTTCAATGATAACCGACTCGCCCTCAGCAATTTTTGTATCCGCCACAGCCCTCCAAAAACTGCCCTGCACTTTGATTTCCCCTTCCCGGCCCGGTACAATAGTGGTGGTAACGAGAGCCTTTTTGCCGATTTTTGAATCAGCGTAGGCATCATCAATATCACTTCGGACAGTGCCTTTAAAAGTCCTCAATCCATATTTACGTAAGGAGAGTAAAAAAAGCAGGGAAGAGCAGACAAAAATAATAATCTGGACCTTGATACTGACCCCCAAAAGCCAGGCACATAAACCAGCGATCCAGCTCCCTGCGGTAAAAAATATAAGGATAAATGCGGGCATCGTCATTTCACCTATGAGAAAAATCACACCTACAAAAAACCATATCAACGCGGGGGATGGATACATGCAGAACTCCTGTAAAAAGAACAAATCCTGATCGACGGCTTTGGGAAAAAACAAAACGAAGCGTAAACAGACGAACTACCTCATGGAATAATACATCATTTCCTATAGCAAATCCAACGAAATCTGAAAAGCTTGGGCCCCTGTTTTTTACAGACTGGCAACCTCCTCTTACCTTGAATCTAGTAATTTTCCTGAAGTATGTTCGCAACGATAAGGCATATCAACATTCCAGTAGGGGCGACCGGTTGGTCGCCCGGATACGGCACTGTTGTTATGTGACACTGTTGTTATGTGCATCACGCTGAAAAATAATGGATGCCTGATGGAATCACCGCAAGATGCGGCCCGATAAATGGTGTAATCCATGATCCAACAGGGGGCGACCAGCCGGTACGCCCCTACAAAAAGTTGCTTCAAAATGTATACATATTTTTGCATCTATGCGCATGCCAAGCCATCCAAACTATCCTATGACTCTCGAATATCAACAGCACTCGAAACGTGCCTTGCAATTTGTTAGACACTTTTAACCTCTCACCTCAAGGAAGATCTTATCCCATGTCGACGATAAAACGTCTAGCGCTTGTTACATCATGACTTCGCACCGGGAATAATGTTATTCGATACCCACAAAAAAGGCGTATTTCCAGATGATGAAGATGCTGCAAGCATCGTCCGGAAAACGCCTTTCTATTGTGTAACTATGCCGTGCGTGGTCAATGGGGGATCAGTCAGTCTCGTCCTCTCTGATCTTGCCTGCGATGGCATGATAGTTGACGCTCATGACCGGACAATGGGCACGTAAGGCAACACGAACCATAGTAGAGCCCATAAATGCCTCGTCCTTCGTGTCCTTGGAATGATGCGCCATGATAATCAAATCCGCGTTGTTCTGACGGGCACTCTTGAGGATTTCCTGGTACGGAATTCCTTCCCAGGCCTCGGCTGAAAACTCAGGTATCCCTTCCAGCTGGCCCGCACACTCATGATTGATACGTGCAACCGCATCCACACATCCAGCCTCGATGGCTTCCTGATCCTGCCGAACCCCACGGTAACCGCCGTGGACAGACACTGCATGGAAAACATGCAAGCCAGCTTTATACTCACGGGCCATCCTTCGCCCATAGTTCAGAGCATGATTCCCCGGCTGCGAAAAATCCGTGGCAACCAGAATCTGGTGCGTGTCCTCAGTGGTTTCCCTTACAGGTCGGGTCACAATCAAGACAGGACAGCGTGCTTTTTGACTCACTTTTTCCAAGCAGCTCCCGGCGGTTCCCCAGATGGAAGAACGACATTCCACCTCTTTGGATGCATGAGGTCCCATAACGATCAGGTCGATCTTATTCCTACGTGCAAAACGCAGAATCTCAGTATGTGGGAGCCCGGGGGTAACTTCAAAAACAACTTCCGGAAGCGTTGAGGTCATCTCCTGGTAGTACTCCTTGAGATGTGCCTGTATTTTTTCGACTTCTCCGCAGGGCACGAGGTGCCGAACCTGTCCCCACCCATATTCCATACCACAGGCATGAAATACATAGAGCTTGGCATGATTCTGAAGGGCCAGAGAAATTGCTTCCCTGGCAGCATAATCACTTTCGGGTGACGGGGTGACCGCAAGAAGAATCTTTTTAAAGAACATGAATGTATCTCCTAGGTTGGAATACCTGAGTTCTCTTCCCTGCACTCTTTCTAAGGAACACGTCCCACCAATTCTGTACACGAAACCTTATAGAGCATCTGCTGTCTGTTGTACATTATTACTTATTTTTTTGTCTTTACATGACACTGTCCGCAAGAAAGCGGACCTTCTTTGGTTTCAGTATGACAGGTGATGCAACGCTGATGGTAGGCCCGCATAAGCCCCAATTCCTTGCCCTTAGGCTTGGCCGGATGGCAGCTGGAGCAGGACTCGTCTTCGGACGATTCATCTTCCACCAAGGTGCCGTCTTTATATACATGATGACAAACCGAACAATCTTCGATGCCGGCTTTTTCATTATGCATATCATGCACAAAAGGAACTGCCGGACGTTGATGTGTCGTGAATGCCGGGTCCAGGAGCATGGTTATATCTTCCTGGTCGGCCATGGCCATGGTCGGCCAGATAAGCATGACAACAGCAATCATGATCAACTTCATAAACGGCTTCATACGTCCCTCGTCCACCATAGTGTGATTGTGTGCAGTATACAAAACTATTTCTCCATACACTCATAAATGATATCAATGAGAAACATGAGCTTCATGTCCAGCTTGTTGTCATGGATAATATCTTCCAGACCGCCATGGCAGTTGTGACACGGGGCAACGCAGATCTCGGCTCCGGTATTCCTGAGCTGATCAGCCTTGACCGTGTTTCCGCTTACTCTGGTCTTCTTGAAAGGCGGTCCGCAATTGATCACCCCGCCACCCGCAGAACAACAATAATTATGTTCGCGGTTTGGCGTCATTTCAATGAAGTTAGGACAAAAAGCACGCAACACCTCACGGGCTTTTTCATGCAATCCTCTTCCACGGACAATATTACAAGGGTCATGCAGGGTGACGGTTTTATCAAAGGTCTTGGCCACTTTGAGCTTGCCGGTTTCCAGAAGCTCCCAATAGAATTCAATGGCATGCATTACCTTGATCGGATACGATTTCCATCCCAGCCATCTGTTGCCCACATCGTACACGGAACGGAAGGCATGACCGCATTCGCCCATGACGATACGCTTGCAGCGCAAATCCATGGCTGATTCAAAATGTTTCTGTTTCAGCCGGCCCATGATCTCATAGTCACCCGAATACATGGCCATGTCGCTGTTGTCCCACCCTGGAGTCGAAGGCATCGTCCAATTCTGCCCCGTGACATGCATAAGCACTGCGGCCTGGTAGATAAGCTGGGTCCTGAACTTGGGTTCCGGACCGATCACGGAATAAAAGATATCCGCCCCTTCCTTGTCCAGGGGAATACGCAGATCCGGAATCTCATCCCGGGCCTCTTCCTCCTGCCATTGCAGGCTGTCGGTCCACTCGTCATCCTTGACCCACATCTGATTCATGGTCGCGGCATGACTTTGGGCAGTATCTTGCAAATACTGGGGAGTGACACCCAGTTTATGACAAATTCTTCGGACAATCTGCATCATGTAGGCGGTATCAATTCCAAAGGGACAATACTGCACACAACGTTTGCACAGATTGCATTCTGTGTAGGCCACCTGAGCCATCTGATACACAAATTCCGGACTGACCCGGCCATTGTTTTTCAACAGAGGCCAAATGGTCTGCTTGACCTTGCCCACAGGAGAATAGCTGGGGTCATTATCATGGGAGAGATAAAAATGACAGGCCTCGGAACAAAGGCCGCACCTGACACACATCTCACTATACGCCTGAAGACGTGCTCCTGTTTCTCCCTTGAGCACCTGCTGCACGACTTCCTGAATCCGATCTGGAGTAAGGTTGTCCACACCGTGCTGCAGTCCCACATCATCGATCTTTCGCTTGGAAATATGACCGGTAATCGTTTTCATTGGTTCTCCTTTCCTCACTTACCAGTCTTTAGCATGTCTGACAGCACCAAACTCCGATCCCATATACGCTCTGGAAAAGAATCCGAAAAGCATATGACTAAGCCGGGTAAAGGGGATGGCTGCAAGCATGAGTTCGCCGGCAAGGATATGCAAAATAAGCATCAGGTCATAGTTCAGGATCTGATGATAGGCCAGGACTCCGGTCACAAAGGGCAGAGCCACGATAACCAGGACCACCCAGTCCATAGCGGACGTCACAAAACTAACTTCGGGCAGCATGATTCGTCTGCCTGCAAAAAAACAGCAGGCGGCGATCACACCCACGGCCATGAGGTCTGCAACGGTTTCGGGCAATGCAGGCAGGTTGATCCCGAACGCCTGATCCCATAAAACCACATGACCCAGTAAAAAAATGGGCGCAAGAAAAAGCAGAATATGAAACCCGAAAGTTGCAACAGTCATGGCCGGATTCTTACGCCAGTTGACCGTTCCAAAAGGGGTAATCCAATGCAGGATGGAACGCATCCCGTATTTAAAACTCATATACTCGAACACGACCGGATCTTTTTTTATGACCGAACGGTACATAAGCCCGAGCCTCAGCAGGGAGCCACCCAAAAAAATGGTCCATGCTACCCAAGCCAGGGGGCCGACTACAAATTGATACACAGCATTCATGCGATGCCTCCGACTCCTTTCAACGTATACCTAAAAATTTTCAATCTCCACCACGCGGCGACAATAGGCGTTATCACGGATATACCGAAGCATAAGCTTGGTACCATCCGGGCTGAAAACCGGTGCCCAGGCATGCTCGAATCCCTCGCCCATTTCTTTGCCGTCGAGCACAAAGGTATATGCTCCCTGACGCTCTACTTTCACGGCAACATGTTCCCCGTCAGGGCTGAACACCGGAGGCCAGGCCATGACATAGCGACCTTTCCAGGGGGTGTCGTCAACCATGACAGTCCACTGTTCGTTGTCATCCTTGCCCAAAGCCGCGGCTCTTGCGCCCTGAGGACTGAGCACCAGATCCGTCACGACCGGAAACATGGTCTTCCAGGCAACGCCGTCTCGAGCAAGAGTAAAAAGGCCGTACTTAGGGGCTACAATAGCCCACAGGGCAGCCCCATCGTGACTGAACTGCTGATGCCAGCACTGCTCGAACACGGGCTGCCAGATCACCTCGCCATTCCGGGCCATACCCCATTTTCCACGTTCGCGCACCGGAGCGACCACGCTCGTATCCACGGATGAAAACAGGGGGGCCCAGACTCCGGCAAAGCCGCGGGCCCAGGTCTGACCGTCAACCGCCACTGTATAATCATAAAGGGACGTCCGCACCTGGGCCGCTGCCCGCGTACCCTGCTCGTTAAAAACCGGAGTCCACGCATTGACAAAATTACGCTCCCAGGGAGTGCCGTTGACGGCCACCGTGTAGCATCCCGCCTGATACGCCAGGATATCAGCCTGAGCAAAAGATTTGGTCTGGACCACGGCTGCGGAAGCATCCCCGGCAGGAGAAAGGACAAACTGGTTGGCATTTTCAAAAAACGTTTCCCATGGTTTGCCGTTCATCACCATGCCGTACTGCATATCCTGCTGAGCAGCGACAGCGATCACCCGGCCGTCGCAACTGTAACGGGTATCCATCAAAAAGGCGTACATATCTGGCCATGTTTCACCATTGACGGCCACTGTCCACTCACCGTCCTGGGCTACCAAGGCTGTAAGCCTGCCGTCAGGGGAATATCCGAGATGCCAGACCTTCTCAAAAGGCGGGTCCCAGATATCCCCATTTTCAC
>JAQVZR010000060.1 GCA_028708105.1 Desulfoplanes sp.
AGCTGTGATGTTTTCATACCCGTTGCGATTACAAGACCACTACGTATGCCATTACCTCTTGTTGAACTTACCGGGATTTTAGCTTCCCCCGAATATCTGGCGGCCCTGCTGGATCCTTTGCCTGTGGGCGTGGCGGTTCTCTCTCCTGAATTGGAGATTACCTTCGTGAATGCTGCCATGGAGGCACTGACGGGATTCAGTAGGGGGAATATCCTGGGCAAACCCTGCTACCATGTGCTGCGCAGTACGGTGTGCATGAGTCATTGTCCTGTGAGAAATCATGAGGCCGGGACGGAAAGCATCTGTCTCGATGGCAACATCCTTGACCGGCATCGGGAAAAGATTCCGACCCGTCACAGTCTGACCCGGATTCGGAGCCGTGCCGGCAAGACACTGGCCTATATCGAAGCGGTCGAGGATCTGCGCCCGGCCAAACATGTTGAAGTGGCTAAAATTGAGTCTTCGGGATACAAACAGATCATCGGCCAATGTCCTTCCATGGACAGGGTCTTCCAAATTCTGCCGATTATTGCCCAGACAGATTCTTCCGTTTTGGTTACGGGGGAGACGGGAACGGGGAAGGATCTTGTAGCGGAGGCCATTCATCAGCATTCTTCACGTGCCAAGGGACCATTTATCAAGGTCAATTGTGGTGCTCTGCCGGAAAATCTTCTGGAATCAGAGCTCTTTGGACACTGCAAGGGGGCCTTTACCGGGGCTGTGGAGAACAAACCGGGGTGGTTTAAGCTGGCGCATAATGGAACGCTGTTTTTGACGGAAATTGGGGATCTTCCTCTTGCTCTGCAGGTTAAACTGCTGACCTTTCTTGATGACAAGGTCATTTATTCTCTGGGCAGTACACACGGGACCAAGGTTAATGTCCGGGTCGTTGCGGCGACGCATCGTGATCTCGAGTCCATGGTCCGGGAGCATAAATTCCGACAGGATCTTCTTTTCCGGCTTAATGTTATTCGCGTTGAAATGCCGCCTTTGCGTGAGCGGGGAGAGGATCTTGTATTATTGCTGAATTATTTTGTCCAACAATTGGCGAAACAACTCAAAAAGAAAATTACCGGTCTCAGTTCCGGGGCCATGGCGTTGGTTTCTTCCTACGCCTTCCCGGGCAATGTTCGTGAATTGCGTAATATTATCGAGTACGCAGTGACTGTCTGTCAGGGACGTGAGATTGATGTCAATCATCTGCCCCGCTACATGCGAAGTACGGATATCCGGCGTCCGGAGCAGTCTCCATTGCCCGAGAGGATGGTCCCTGACTTCAGGCCGCAACCCGTCTGCCCCAATTGGACACATATGGAACGGCAATTGATCATGGATGCGATGATCAAAGCCGGAGGACGTAGATCCAAGGCGGCTGATATTCTGGGATGGGGCCGAAGCACTCTGTGGCGAAAGATGAAAAAATATAAGCTGGATTGAGCCGGCAAAGAAGGCCATGCCGGATCTGGGATTAATGACGTTGATGTTTCGCCGGCAATGCTTTTGCCTGTCCTTTGACTGCCTCTGATTGCTGTTCTCAACCGAGGGTAACGATTCCTTATGAAAACAACATCTTTTTATCCGAATGGCCTGCATCGCTTTTCTTTGGCGGATGCACGCGCAGGACGGTACTTGGCATGAAAATACTTGTCCCCATCTCCGGCCTTGAAGTAGCTCCGCGCTTTGACATGGCACCTGAAGTCCTGATTGCGACCACGGATGAAAACAAGGTCATTGTTTCCACCCGGACCATGGTCCTGCCCCAGGCCTCGGCAGACGATCTTTGTTCCCTTATTCTTACCGAACATATTGATATCGTTGCCTGTAACGGTATTGAAGAAGAGTATTACCGTTTTCTTACCTGGAAAAAAATAACGATTATCGATGCCATCATGGATACGGCTGAAAATGCCCTTGCACTGGCGTGTTCTGAGAATACGCAGCACAACTCATGAATCAGACAGCTGTATATTTCACTATACGGATGAGGCGATCATGGTGGAACGCACACGTACCACCCCCGGCTATTTTTTTCCCGGCCATTTCTCTGTTATTATTAAACCAAACCACGTTTGAGGGGTTGAGTTTTTTTCACCGCAAAGAACGCTAAGGAACGCGAAGAAAAGCAATAAAACAAAGCTCAATCTATCCCAGATTCTTCCCCCTTCGCGTTCCTTCGTGCCCTTCGCGGTGAAAAAAGAATTGAACTGTGATAACCTGTTCGAAAACTATGGTTCTGAAACTAGTTTTGGTTTAGCCTGCTCGAATCGATTTTTGGCCATAGGCCACCGGGTCCGAAGCCTGTATGCAACCTACAAGGCCTCCAAAGACGATGATGTACTGCGAGCATGATCCTGCTTATGGTTTCCCTTGTCCTTTCCGCATGTGAAATCCATGCATCCATCAATGCCCTGGACATTCATCTGGGGGGATTCAAGACCGGGGAAAATGATTGATCCGCTTTGACCCGTTGAGCAGGTCAAAGACTGCGCGTAGAGTGCTGACGTGATTGCCGGGCTCAGCACAAAGAATGTGTTGCGAGATCCACTGGTTGACAAACAAAAAGCCCTGTCTTCTCCGCAGATATATCAGCGGCAGAGGACAGGGCTTTGTAGTGTAATGGGATATTGGTTAGGCTTGGGATGATCTGTTAAAAGTTATCGAAATGATTTCGTATTCGATTTTGCCACGAGGGGCATCCACGATAACTTCATCCCCAGCCTGTTTATCAAGGAGGGCCAAGCCCACGGGAGATAATACAGAAATCGTTCCATGGGCAGTATCGGCCTCATCTGGTCCCAGAAGGGTGTAGGTCTTTTTTCCTCCGGTATCGATGTCTTCCAACGTTACTGTTGCGCCAAAGGTAACGGTATCACCGCCCAGCGTCTTGAGATCAATAATATTGAAACGGGGGATGCGGGATTCAATGAAATTGATTTTTGCTTCAAGCATGCCCTGGCGTTCTCTGGCCGCATCATAACCGGCGTTTTCGCGCAAATCGCCCTCTTCCCGTGCTTCTTTTATTGCCAGAACGATAGCAGGGCGTTCACTTTTGAGCTCTTCCAGCTCTTTTTGTACTTTTGCAAATCCTTCAACTGAAATAGGGATGCTCTCCATGGGTCTAATCCTCGAATTTTCTGATCTTTACGGAGCAATACTAAAAAAAGAGAGCCGCTCCCGAGACGTTTACGCCATGGAGCGGCAAATTATCCAAACATACTAAAACAACAATTGAACTATAGAACATTGTTCAGGGATGGTCAAGAGGGGAGATATCCATGCACAGCAGCATTATATCGTTGATCCCGGTTTAGATCATATCCTTTTTGATCCGGAAATCAATACTTGATTCCGTGACCCTGCTTTTTTCCGTGTAGACAAAACTGCATGTCCACAGGACCTGAAGTGGGAGAATGATTGCCGGTGACCAGAGAGCCGTTAAGCCCCGGTCAATGAATGCTGCGGTGAGAGTCTCGGAGGAAAAGACGAGAATCCCAGCAAAGGTTGCTCCTTTGGTAGTAACTGGTGGATGCTCGGATGCTCAAGGGCAGGTCAATACACTCTTTGTTTCCAATAACGGCAACCTGTAACATGACATGGCTGGAGAGATGCGCATGCACGCTGCTGGTTTGTTCAAGTCGTGTCAGGCTCTTTAAATACCCTGCATGAACATGGAGTGAAGGACCGATGATAATCTGGTTACATCGAAATGGTGACAAGGGGAAAAAATTGGGAAGGCCCGGATGTATGAGCACTGTCCATGTAATTTTTTCCTGGACTTTTTTGTTCTATCTCTCCTAGCGTGCAACCGGCTGGGTTTTTATGGGCGTATCTGTCCGGGGATTTTTTTTGAGAGAAATTTTTTTGTAGGAGGGTTTCGGGTATGGACGACGCAAAGAGTGCTCGGGCCGCATCCATGATCAGGGGTGCACAGCATGTGACGGTATTTACAGGGGCAGGAATTTCTGTGGAGAGCGGTATCCCTCCCTTTCGGGGAGATGAAGGATTGTGGGCGCGCTATGATCCCCAATGTCTGGATATCTCTTTTTTCCACGCGTATCCGACCCAAGCTTGGGTGAACATCCGTGAAATTTTTTATGATTTCATGGGCAAGGCCCGGCCTAATGCCGCACATCTTGATCTTGCCCGTCTTGAAAAGAAGGGCATGGTCAAGGCGGTTATTACCCAGAATATCGACAACCTGCACTCGGAGGCCGGGAGCCGCAATCTCTGCGAGTATCACGGGACCATCAGGACGCTGACATGTACTGGATGCGGGCATGAAATCCCTGCTGCCGGTGTCTCGCTGGAACATCTGCCTCCCAGGTGTGCCCTTTGTGGTTCCGTGCTCAAACCGGATTTCGTGTTTTTTGGGGAACTTATTTCGGAAGATGCCGCCCGTTTTGCCATTGAGCAGACCCATCTGGCCGATGTCATGCTGGTTGTGGGGACCACGGGAGAAGTGATGCCGGCCTGTCTGATCCCTCAGTTGGCCAAGGAAAATGGATGCACTATTGTGGAGGTCAATACCTGCCCGTCGGCCTATACAACCACGATTACGGATGTTTTTTTGCAGGGCCGGGCAACGCAGGTATTGGATCGGCTCGTGCGAGATATTGATAGAATCAAAGAGAAAGATTGAAGGACGCAGTCCTCAGGGCGCAGTGAAAAAAAGGACATCTTTAGCATCTCGCTGAAGATGGTAGTTCTCAGGGAACGCCGACCAGACGGTCGGCGTTCCCTGCACTGTATGAAGAAAATATGCGCATATTCTCTGTCCGTCATCTTCAGTCATCTATTGGCAGGATGCGAAAGGGCGATCGGATGGTCGCCCTTTGTTCCTGGAGCATATGAAAACGTTGGAAGTTAGAAAATGTTTGTGTTGTCGACTGCGCAGGCTATTTTCCCTTGAAGATAATCCCCTCTCCGGGATAGACCACGCGGTCTTTGAGCGGGGTTGGCTCAGGGATCTCTTTCCACACACCCTCCTGGGGCTCGGGACCTTCCAGGGCGGCCGGGCAGGGAGTTTTATCATGCATCTGAGGCTCACTGCGCAGATTGATTTCCGGGATGGGCACACTGAATTCTATGGGAATATTATTGGGGTCAAAGCTGTAGATAGAATGGATGAAACCGTGGTCCACAACCTCGGAAACCCAGATATCATTGGCTTCAAGTCTGTCTTTGATCGTCCAGAGTTCTTCTGTTGAGGACACCTGTAGAGAAATGTGATCAAAAGCAAAGGGACCTTGGACCGGCACCCCATGATCTTTTTCTGCTATTTTTTCCACCTTGGGCCATTCAAAAAAGGCAATCATGTCCTCGGAGGAAATCTGAAAAAAATATTGCCGGTATCCCGCGTGACCAAGGCCAGCAACCATCCGCATGTGTAAAAGATCCCGCCAGAAACGGATCGTGGTCTCCATATCCCGGGTGGCCATCGCCAGGTGGTTGATACCGGTGTAGATACTCATGACATGGTCTCGGCATGTTCTTCGAATGTCTGCGCCAACTTCTGGAGTTCTGTCCCCAGGGTTTTGATGGTCTCCATGGTGACGGACTGATTGACAATGCGCCGGTCGATCCACTGGGCAATGTACAGAATTTCCGTGTCACTGGTCATGACGGGGTGAGCTGTATTGACGATGCTGGAAATGAGATTTTTTTTGTTCTGATCAAGGGCCAGAATGGCTTTTTTGATCGTGTCCGCCGAGGCATCTATGATCTCCTGCTCTGTACTGTTCTGGTCAAGTCCCCAAAAGGCATAATAGGCGCTGTTGAGTTCGTTGCGCAGGACATGATAGTTTTCCATCTTTTTTGAAAAATGTGGAACGTCCGCGATCCTTGATATTATTTTGCCTGTATCACGCATTTTTTTGGCACATAGGCTAAAAAATTCTTTTTTTTGCTGGGAGGAAAGGGGCTTTTTGATCTCCTGCCCTTCTTTGCCTGGATAGGTTTTGAATACGGTGTCTGTTTCTTCTATGGTCCGGGCAAGACATTCTTCACCGTAGATTTTGAAGAGAAAGGATAGAGTGCACGGGGTGAGCACATAGGAGAGGATGGCCTGACGGGCCGTGTTCATATTCTGGCGGGGATAGCTCAGACCTGTGAGGTAAAGACCGTAGTGCATGTTCAATGTTTTGGCGTTCAAGGTGAAGAGTGCATTGCGGTCGGTATTGGCAAGACTGTGTGCTGGAAGGTAGTGGTTCAAGGCCAGAGTGATGAGGTCATCCAGAAAATCCAGGCTGACATAGCGGTCTTCTTCTCCGGACGGCTGGGGAGAGGCGGCAATTTCAGATACCGCCTGGGTCGCTGTGGCATTTGTTGTCGTGGTATCTTCGGGAGTGGTTTTCAGGGATATCTGCCAGCGTTCCCCGGATGCCCTGGTTTGATTCTGACTGCTTTGCATGGAAGATTGCTGTATTTCAGGCTGACCAGCGTCCTTTGCGCCGCGGATAAAAAAAATGAGCATCGCAATCAAAGCCCCAAGAAGTACTGCACCGCCAATGATCAAAATCGGTTTTTTCATGTCCACCCCATGGAAAGCGTGTGTGTGAATGTTGTCCGTCCCGGGACGTATAGTGCCGGAGCACTGGCCGTTTGTGCCAGGGAAAAAGGTTCTGGATGGCGAATCGTTATCTTATTTTTCACATTTTTTCAAAAATTGCGGTTGTCCCGTGGACTCCAGCACCGAGCGCCAGTACATGGATTGGGTGTTGAGCCGACGGCGTTTTTGGGTAACCAGGTCCAGGGGGATATAGACATAGCGGTCCTGCAGGCGGGTTACGACCATGTTGGTTTTGCCAGCCATGCCTGCGTGCACGGCGTGCTGTCCCAGAAAACCACAATAAACCCGGTCATGGGCATTGGCCGGGATGGAACGGATAATATAGCTGGGATCAATATACTTGAGGGTGATGGGGATGTCTTTGGCCTGGAAATAGTTTTTTATCTCCGTGCGCATGATATCGCAGATGTCTCCAAGAACGGGATTGCCTGAGGCGTCTTTTTTTTTGCTCCCGTTGCACAGATTCTGGCCGGCTCCTTCGGCTATGACCACCACCGCATGTTTCCGGGTGATCAGCCTGCGTTCCAGAGCCTGTAAAAAACCGTTTTCGCCTTGGAGTTCAAAGGGTTCTTCGGGAATAAGCACAAAGTTGACGTCTTTGAGGGCCAGGGTCGCTTCGGCGGCAATGAAACCGGATTCCCGGCCCATCAGTTTGACAATCCCGATGCCATAGGGAGCACCCTGCGCCTCCACATGAGCACAGCGGATGGCCTCGGTGGCCTTGGCCACGGCGGAATCGAATCCAAAAGATTTGGGTACAAAGTGGATGTCATTGTCTATGGTCTTGGGAATGCCGATAATCGAGATTTTCAGATTTCTTTTTTTAATGCATTGATGGATGTTTCTGGCCGCTTTCATGGTCCCGTCACCACCGATCATGAATAGGATATTGATGTTCATCCGTTCCAGGGCATCCACTATTTCTTCCGGGGCCTGGGGGCCTCGGGAAGAGGAGAGAATGGTGCCCCCGAATTCGTGGATGGCAGTAACATTTTTAGGAGTCAGTTCCATGATATCGTGGCCGTATGACGGAATGAAACCCTGCAAACCATAGCGTATGCCGATGGTCGAGGCTACATTGTAATGATGGTGTGCCTCCATGACGATGGCCCGGATAACGTCATTCAGGCCAGGGCAGAGGCCGCCGCAGGTTACCAGGGCGCATTTGGTTTTTGGGGGATCAAAATAGACCTTGTCTCTGGGGCCTGCTTCTTCAAAAGGAATAAGCAATTGTTCCGACGCGGCTTCTTCGATAACCTCAGGGCCCACGTGGATGACGATTTTTGCCTCCGAAGAAAAAAAAGGTCCGAAAGGTAGCGTGGTGGGGATTTTGGGAATTCCCAGAGTTTCTATTTGTGTATCGATTTTTGTGGGCATAATCGTATCTCTTTGTCTACATTGTGTGCGATCGTTTATAAAAAGAGCAATACCTATGCTTATTGCGCCTGATGTTGTCAGACTGCCAGGGCCCCTGTTCGTCTGGTTATGCTTCCGACCGGTATCAAATATTTCTGTCTGTTTTTGGTACAGACCGGATTATAACGTATACCGTTATTCCCGGGGCTGATTGAGACAGATACCGGGAATTTGATCAAAGGTCCATGGTCTTATGGTAAAGGCGATCTAAACCAAACCACGTTTGAGGAGTGGAATTTTTTTTCACCGCGAAGAACGCTAAGGAA
>JAQVZR010000061.1 GCA_028708105.1 Desulfoplanes sp.
AACGAATCATTCAAGCGCCCTAAATGTCCTTGACTTGGACAAATAATGGTAGCAGTAAACCCATAACATTTTTTTATTGAGCACGATCTGAGCAAAAACATGCTCCGCGATATGCCCTCGACGGATGCCGTCAGAATAGAAAAAGATGTATGAGTGGAATAGCGTCACCGTAGTTTTGTCTGGATACCCAGACTCTAGTCAGAATATCATATGATATTTTGGCTCAATAACAAAGAGGTTCTTCAAAGAACCCAGCACAAAGGAGTAGTACAAGATGGCCGAAGGTACCGTAAAGTGGTTTAATGACTCAAAAGGTTTTGGTTTTATTGAACAGGATGGCGGCAAGGATGTATTTGTTCACCATTCCGCAATCCAAGCACAGGGTTTCAAGTCTCTTCAGGAAGGCGCCCGCGTAACTTTCGACGTTGTCGAAGGTCCTAAGGGTCCTGCTGCTGAGAACGTTGTTCAGCTGTAAGAATCGTTATTGATCATTGCAAAGACCCCGCAAATGCGGGGTCTTTTTTTTACGGCAATGAAATCCACGCCGAAAACGAACATGCAGGAGAGATAGCCCATGGCAAAACCTAACTATTCATTTGAAAAACGCCAGAAAGAATTGGCAAAGAAAAAAAAGAAGGATGAAAAAAAGCAGCGCAAACTAGAAAATCAAAATAATTCTGCAGAAACAACAGAACATTCCCCTCACCTGGAAGATTAACCACCAACTATTCCACATAGGTTTCATCTGCGCCCGCTTTTCAGATTTTTGATGTCCCTTTCCAGACCATAGCCCTTCAACCGCGAGGCTGCCATGCCCTTTACTTCCATAGAAAGGCTTCCCCTTGCCGAAACACAGATCCGCACTTCCCGACTGCAAGGTCTCCTCAACAGAGAGATGCCACAGGTCTCGGGCATCTTCATTTTTTCCCGTCTCAATATCTATTACCTGACCGGTTCCTGGGTCAACGGTGTCCTCTGGGTTCCCAGTGAAGGCGAACCAACCCTTATGTGCCGTAGAGGTATTGAGCGAGCACGCCTGGATTCCCCTCTACACCAGATGGCAGAATACCGGTCTTTTACACAATTGCCGGAAATATGCGCCGATTTTGGCACCCCGTTGGGTGATACCCTGGGTGTGGAAATGGGTGGACTTCCCTGGAATCTGGGGCTGTCTCTCCAAAAAAGAATCCCGGCAACCTATCTCCCCGCAGACCCGCTCCTTTCCCGAACTCGGGCCGTAAAGACCGACTTTGAACTGGCAAAAATGCGAGAAGCCGGAGCAAAACATCATCTTTGTTTATACCATATCATTCCGGAATGTATCCATCCCGGAATGAACGAACGGGAAATAAGCCTCCAGATATGGAACGTCTTTTTAAATCAAGGCCATTGTGGCATGATGCGCATGGAAAATTTTGGTGAAGAAATTTTTCTAGGTCATGTGGCTGCCGGTGAAAATGCAAATTATCCCAGTGTATTCAACGGTCCTGTGGGGGTAAAAGGCGTTCACCCCGTCATCCCGCACATGGGAAACCAGGCTACCATCTGGAACCCTGAACAACCGCTGATCGTTGATTGCGGCTTCTGCCTGGACGGATACCACTCAGACAAAACCCAGGTGTACTGGTCCAGCAAAGCCCATATTCCAGAATACGCCCGCAAGGCACAGGATTTCTGTCTGGACATCCAGATGTGGATAGCCGAACGATTGCGTCCGGGAGCTATCCCCAGCGAGCTTTTTGCCGCTTGCTGGAAACGGGCCGAAAAACAGGGATTCATGGAAGAATTCATGGGACTCGGAAAAAACAAAGTCCAGTTCATCGGCCATGGTATCGGCCTGGCTATTGATGAGCACCCGGTTATCGCCCGGGGATTTGACGCCCCTCTTGAAGAAGGCATGACCATGGCCCTGGAACCCAAAATCGGTATTTCCGGACTGGGCATGGTCGGTGTGGAAAACACCTTTGAAATCACCAGAAACGGCGGACGCTGCCTGAGTGGTGACATGTTCAACCCGATACTTGTCTAAAAAAAGCGAACTGCTGCAGCCATAACAATACCGCAACAGATCACGTATTCAGGCAAACCATAACCGCCATCGACCATCCATCAATGAAAAGACTGGATCAGATAATCACCGCCATTCAACGAGGGAAACTGGACCCGGAAACAGCCAGAGAACGTCTGCTCCAGACGATTTCAAGCGTTGGACAGGGGACACACCTTGATCTGGCACGCACACTGCGCACCGGAAATCCGGAAGTGGTCTTTTGCGAAGGCAAAACTCCGGAGCAGACTGCGTCTATTATGCGCCGGATGCTGGAAGTCCACGGTTCCGTCCTGGGAACGCGGGCTTCCTTGGATCATGCTCATACCGTTCAGAAACAACTTCCTGAAATCAAATATGATTCCGCATCCAGGCTCCTATACTTTATTCCCCCGGAGCACCAAAAACAGGGATGCATTGTGGTCCTCAGTGCCGGGACATCGGATCTGCAGGTTGCCGAAGAAGCCGCTGGAACCGCAGAATTTCTGGGCAGCAGGGTTATCCGGCATTATGACTGCGGGGTGGCCGGAGTACACCGGCTCATGAGTGCAGCCAAGGATTTTTCCAAAGCCAATGCGATCATTGCCGTAGCCGGAATGGATGGAGCCTTGCCCACAGTGGCTGCCGGGCTCAGTCCTGTGCCGGTTATCGGCGTACCTACCAGCGTGGGTTACGGGACAGGTCTTGGAGGTTGCGCGGCTCTGATGACCATGCTCAACAGCTGCGCTCCAGGCGTCTCGGTGGTCAACATTGATAATGGTTTTGGTGCCGGATACCAGGCCCATTGCATCAACAGAGGCTGCATCCTAGCAGCACAAAAAACAGAGAATCAAGGCTGAATATACCTTTCGTCCATAGGCATAAGCATGCACTGAAACGGCCCTGTGCACCCTAAAAACATTTTTTGAAAAAAAACTTGACTTCTCTGTTCGCCTGACTATTTGGAAGGGGCTCTAAAGAAATCATCAGAGTGATGGTTTCGTTTCGTTACAGAAGGCATGCGCTCCATTTACCAAAGTGGCACCACCTGATGTTAGAAACAGATGCAAAAGAAAAAGAACAATTTTCACAAGGAGTACCACAATGGCAAATGGAACAGTAAAATGGTTTAATGACAGCAAGGGTTTTGGTTTTATCGAGCAGGAAGATGGCACGGACGTATTCGTACATTATTCCGCCATCAACACCAACGGTTTTAAGTCCCTCAAAGAAGGCGAAAAAGTTTCTTTTGAAGTTGAGCAGGGCCCCAAGGGTCCCGCAGCCACTAATGTCACAGTGCTGTAATCTGTTGACAATATAGTAGGATACCAAAAGGGGCGCTCCTTATATAAGGGGCGCCCCTTTTGGTATGGTTCTTCAAAAAGGCAGCAACCGTTGTCAGAACGGAGGCTCAGAAATAAATTCCAAAACCTCTTTGGTCTTGGGGTGTACAAAACGAAGATAACAGGCATGCAGTTTTAATTGCCCGGGGACCGTACCACTGCCATACAGCCTGTCTCCCACCAAGGGGCATCCAAGTCCCAGAGGATGAGCGGAATGCACCCGCAATTGATGGGTCCGACCGGTGTGTAAAATGAATTCAACTCGGGTCCGGCCCTGTTCGATACCCAGCCTGCGCCATTCCGTAATGGCCCTTTTCCCATGAATGGGATCATAGACCTGATAGGGACGATTAAACATATCCATCCGCAAAGGCAGATCAATAACCCCTTCATCTTTGGCAACCAGACCATCCAGTACCCCTATATAACGCTTCCCCACTTCCCTTTGCTGGAACTGGGTACACAATTCCCGATTGGCCCGGGTCGTGATCCCAAGAACCATAAGACCTGATGTGTCCATATCCAATCGGTGTACTGCGGGAAATCTGCGGGACTGAGGGAACATCGCTCGGACACGGTTGACGACACAGTCCTGATTTTCAGGTAAACGCCCTGGAACCGAAAGAAGGCCGCTTGGCTTGTCAACTACAACTATCTTCTGATCTGCGTAGACCACGTTCAATCCTTCTGGAATTGCCATCCCTTGTCATCCTCCCTGGTTCAATCACTCGGAACACACATGTTTTTGACCGCAGACGAGCCCATTCAAGGAAACCATGCCCGGTATAGTTATGAAACCATAAAAAGTACAAAATATTGAATAAAAAAAGGGTTACAGCTCATTGCTGTAACCCTTGTTTTATCTTGGTGCCGAAGGGGAGACTCGAACTCCCATGGGCGTGAACCCACTAGACCCTGAACCTAGCGTGTCTACCAATTCCACCACTTCGGCATCACGAAGAGGCCTTTTATCCACAACAAACACACTTTGCAAGCATTTTTTAACAATACGCAAAAAAAACATCCTAAAGCAGCACCCAAAAATTCATCCAGGCAACTTTCCTTGAACCCCGGACCATTTTGGGATAGATCCTTTTTTTCATTTTTTTCCGAGGAGTCCACCCGTTATGATCGTTTATTATTCGCCTGAAGATATTGTCAAAAATCTTTCCGGTTCTTGCGTCACCATTGGAAATTTTGACGGCGTCCATATGGGTCATCAGGCACTCCTTCGGAAAACCGTCTCTGAAGCCACAAAAAGGGGCCTGCCCAGCGTAGCCGTGACGTTTGAACCACATCCGTTGCGCCTGTTCACCGGGAAATCCATCCCGCCGCTTATCACCCTGCTGGATCAAAAGCTGGAAATCCTGGCCAGTCTGGATCTGGATTTCACCCTGTGCCTGCCCTTTACCCGGGCCATGGCCGCCCTGGCTCCGGAAACCTTTGTCGCCCGATATATTGTGGAAACCCTCAAAGCCAAAAAATTGATCATCGGCTATGACTATGCCTTTGGTAAGGACAGAGCCGGTAATTATGACCTGCTCAGCCAACTCGGACAAGTCTATGGATTCGAGGTTGAGCAACTCGCTCCGGTGCTCATAGACGATGTCATTGTGAGCTCTACCCGTATCAGAGACATGATCGAGGCCGGCGACGTCTGGAACGCTCGTCCTCTCCTGGGTCGATTCTATCGGGTATCCGGTCAGGTGATCCACGGTAAAAAACGTGGCGGACCCATGTTGGGATTCCCCACCGCCAACATGTGCCTCAAGGACGAACTCTTTCCAAAAACGGGTGTATATGCGGTATGGGCTGAAATTGACCAAACAATCATGCCTGCAGTGGCCAATATCGGATTCAACCCCACCTTTGGCAATGACATCCTCTCTGTAGAAGTCCATATCATGGACTTTGAAAAAAATATTTATGACCAGGACATTCTGATCCATTTTGTCCAGCGACTCAGATCAGAAAAAAAATTCTCCAGCCTCGATGGACTCAAACAACAGATCGGCAAAGATAAAGATATTGCCCGCCAGATCCTTGCAACGGCAGAGGCCCAACAGCATAACCCCCTCCCAAACTCATCATGCGTCTTACCTCTATAATAAAGCCTTTCATGAAGGTCTGGAACGAAGCCGTCCGGACCTACACATCCATCACCAATGCCCGTTGGCTCATTCTGGGAGTCCTGGTGGGTATTGTCTCCGGTATCGGTGCAATCATCTTCTTCGCCAGTATTGAAGGAATCAAATTTTTATTGCTCCACGAGGCCGCCGGCCTGACTCTTCCCGCTCCTGCCGGGGAAGAACTCTTCCATACACTGCAGACATCGGCCTACCGCCCCTGGCTGATTCCGATCTTCACCACCCTGGTGGGACTGCTTTCGGGATGGCTGACCTATAAATATATGCCGGAAACCCGGTACAGCGGCACTGACGGCACCGATGCCATGATCAAGAATTTTCACCAGCAGGGCGGTGTCATGCGCCCCATAGTTCCTCTGCTCAAGGCCGGAATTGCAATACTGAACATCGCCACTGGCGGCAGTGCCGGGCGTGAAGGCCCTATATCTCTGCTGGGAGCAGGATGCGGATCATGGATCGCCCAGAAATTCAACCTTTCGGCCAAGGAACGCAGGATTCTTCTTCTGGCCGGGGCAGCCGGAGGCCTTGGGGCCATATTCCGGGCCCCTCTCGGGGGGGCACTGACCGCGGTGGAAGTGATCTACCGGGAAGACTTTGAAGCCGAGGCCATTTTGCCGGCAGTCATCTCTTCGGTGGTCTCATATTCCCTGTTCACCCTGGCTTTTGGTACGGAACCCATCTTCGGCATCCCCCATTTCACCTTTACCGATCCCAGAGAACTCCCGTTTTACGCCATTTTGGCCGTGGTCTGTGCCGCTTCAGGCTGGTTCTGGATCAAGACCTTTACAACGGTTAAATACAAAATTTTCTGGCCCATGACCGATAAATTAGGATTTGTGTGGACCATGGGCTTTGCGGGCCTGCTCATGGGACTTATCGGCTGGGCCTTTCCCCAGCTGCTCTGCGGCGGGTACGGCTGGCTGGAATTGGCCATTCTTGGCAAATTGACCATAGGAACCATGCTGGCCATCATCGTGGGCAAGGCCATTGCCACCTCCATTGTGCTGGGTTCGGGAATAAGCGGCGGTATGTTCGCCCCGGCCCTGTTTGCCGGCGGATTAAGCGGGGGCATCGTGGGTTACGCAGCCCATGCCTACATACCCACCATTGTCACCCAGCCTGGAGCCTATGTTCTGGTGGGCATGGCCGCCTTTTTTGCAGGTGTGGCCAACGCTCCCATTGGTCCGATGATCATGGTCTGTGAATTGACTAAAGGCTATGGCCTGCTGGCTCCTCTGATGATGGCCTCGGCCATCACTATCGTCCTGGCCAGAAATTTTTCCCTGTACGAAAATCAGGTGGACAATAAATTCGAATCACCAGCCCATATTCAGGACACAACCATCAACATCCTTGAAGACCTGCGGGTCTCAGACTTTTATCAGCCCGAGCTGGTGACCACCCTGGAAGAAGGTACCTCCTTCCATGCCATTACGGATATTATTACCGATACCAATGAACTCTATTTTCCTGTCCGCAATCATGAAGACAACATCACCGGTATTCTTTCAGTCCAGAACCTGCGCAAGGTTCTGTTCGAGGACTGCCTCTTTGACGTGCTGGTAGCCAAAGACGTGGCCGGCAAACCTGTCGTCGTCCATCCTGACGACGACCTATACACGGCTCTGATGCTCTTTGTGGACTCCGGGTACGGACAGATTCCAGTCATTGATCATGATGATCCCAAAAAAATCCTGGGGCAGCTGGCCAGAGAAGATGTCTTTGCCGCGTATGCCAAGACATTGAAAGAACTCAAGAAAAAGGAATAATATAAGATACAGAATGCGTAGGCGCAGGGCTACCCTTTATGTACATGCATTGACAAATAATCACTGATAGTTCTGGCTCCTCGGCCAAGCAATCAGTCACCCAATATACTGCTTGGATGCATCATCAACTGCGCTCTGCCTATTACTGTACCTTTCTAACCTGGTCATCCCCATGCCCCGAATACGTCTGACCATGGCCTACGAAGGCACTGATTTTTGCGGCTGGCAGATCCAGAATGGCCAACCAACCATCCAGGGATGTATTGAAAATGCCCTGGCTACGCTGTGCGGTGTGCCTACCCGCATCTACGGATCAGGACGCACCGATTCAGGGGTCCATGCCATGGCCCAGGTGGCCCATATGGATATCCCCGACACCAGGACACATATCCCCTGGCAAAAAGCCCTCAACGCCATTCTGCCACCCTCTATCCGTATTATAGATGTCCAAACCGTTGGGGCTGATTTCCATGCCAGGTATGCAAGCGTATCCAAGACTTATTCCTATACCTTGTGGACCAATGCAGACTTCGTCCTCCCCCAGCGCAGACGATTCGTATGGAACACGGGGCCTCTGGATATCCCGGCCATGCAGGAAGCGGCGGACTATATTATAGGCACCCACGACTTCAAAAGTTTTCAGAATCTCGGCACGGACGTGCAGTCAACCGTGCGGACCATCACTGCCATCACCCATAAACAAGGAATCACCAGATACGAGGTAGTATGGACTCTGAGTGCTACCGGATTCTTAAAACAGATGGTGCGCAATATCATTGGCCTGCTGTACAAGGTGGGCAAAGGCAAAATCTGCTTGCGGAAGCTTATTTCTACCGGGCACTTATCTATGATTCCAGAAACGGCCTGGATCTGGCTTTTTCGGATTATACGAAGGTTTTGGAGATAAAACCTGACTTTGCG
>JAQVZR010000062.1 GCA_028708105.1 Desulfoplanes sp.
CTTGTAAGCACAGTCATCTGGTCCCTGTACTGGATTTTCAACACCCGTGACAGATTTGATCCCTGCGTGCGTCTTTTCCTGAATTTCTGCTTCGGGACGGTGTACATCCTGCTATGCACACCCTGCATGTCCAGCTTTGTGCTGACATCTGTCCAGGGACTCTTTGGGGCCATCTATGTAGGCATCTTTGAGATGGGTATCACCTTTGTTTTCTGGCTCATGGCCTTAAAACATACCACCAGCGCAGCCCGCATCAGTCAGCTTATCTACCTCTCGCCCCTCATATCTCTGGGACTGATCCATCTTCTGGTAGGGGAAACCATCCTCCCCTCGACCCTCATCGGCCTGACGCTGATTCTACTCGGGGTTATGGGACAAGGGAAAAGCAGGATGCAGGATAAAAAATAAAGATAGAGGATGTCCGATACCATACGACTCCCAACGCTAGATCTCGTTCCCATCCTTGAGCAAAACCGGGAACAACGTTGCCATCGCAACTCTAGATGACCAGGTACGAGACCCCCAGCGACGACAGTCCGTTATCTTATCCTATATCGTTACACCTAGCCAATATAATCCCCATCAATGCCTCCCGGTCCTCCGGCCATCATGGCCTTGAAAAACCGGACACTCTTTGCATCCACAGGAACCACGGAAAACTGTCCGCCGCAGAGGTCACAGCGTACGGTCGCTGGTTGCAACGGTGCGAGCACCGGTACCTTGTGTCCGGAATGAGGACACGGATAGAACATAAGCAGCTCCATGCCCACAGGGGTGACTGCTTCTTTGGGGCGGTTCATACGCCAGGCTCACGGAGCAGATTTTCGCCGGTCATCTCAGCGGGTTGTTCCATGCCCAAAAGTGCGAGCAGGGTCGGAGCCACATCACACAAGGCACCGTCCTGACGCAACCGTCTTCCGCCCATCGAATCCCCCACCAGCAGACAGGGGACAGGGTTAAGGCTGTGGGCGGTTTTAATCCCGCCGTTCTCATCCAGCATATTCTCGGCATTGCCGTGATCTGCCGTCAGCAGGGCAATGCCCTCGGCAGTGTGCAGAGCGTCCATGACCCTGCCAACGCAGGCATCCACGCATTCGCAGGCCTTGATGGCCGCAGAAATCACTCCTGTATGCCCGACCATGTCCAGGTTGGCAAAATTACACACAATCAGGGCATAGTCTCCTGAAGCAATGTGTGCACAGAGGGCGTCCGCAATCGCGTTGGCGCTCATTTCAGGCTTGAGATCATAGGTGGCCACGTCCCGGGGAGAAGGAATCAACAGACGCTCTTCTCCGGGAAAAGGCTCTTCCCGGCCTCCATTGAAAAAATAGGTCACATGGGCATATTTTTCGGTCTCGGCGATACGGAATTGTTTCTTTCCCTGCCCGGCAACAACCTCTCCCAGAATATTGGACATTTTCACGGGGGGGAAGGCAGCCGGAAGGGGGAAATGGCCGTCATAGACGGTCATGGTGGCCATTGCAGCCAATGCAGGAACGACCCGGCGTTCAAAAAGGTCGAACTGGGGATCAAAAAGGGCCTGGGTCAACTGCCTGGACCTGTCGGCCCGAAAATTGAAAAAAAAGACTGCATCATCATCCCGGATGGTAGCCACGGGCCTATGGTCCTGCATCATCACACGGGGACGAATAAACTCGTCATTTTCATTCTGCGCATAGGCATCCCGGATAGCATCCAGGGGATCGGAACAGGCAATGCCCACGCCATCGGTCAGAGCATCATAGGCCAGTTTGATCCTGTCCCAGCGTTTATCCCGGTCCATCGCATAATACCGACCGGTTATGCTGGCGATACGCCCGACTCCGATGCGGTGCATATCTTCCACAAGGCGTTCCACATAGGAAAGGCCGCTTGCGGGCGGGGTATCACGACCGTCCAAAAAAACATGCACAAAGACATCACTCACCCCCTTATCCCTGCACAGCTCAAGCGTGGCCGCCAGATGGGCCTGATCACTGTGCACTCCGCCGTCAGAGACAAGGCCCATGAGATGGACCCGGCCACCCGTCATCGCAGCCGTATCAACAAGGTCGGTGAGTACCTTGTTGGTGAAAAAGCTCCTGTCTTTAATGGCCAGGTTGATACGCATGATGTCCTGATACACAATGCGGCCGGCACCAAGATTGAGATGTCCGACCTCGGAATTGCCCATCTGTCCCTCGGGCAGTCCGACGGACGAGCCCATGCAGCGCAGCGTGGTACAGGGACAGGTGGCGCAGAGCTGATCAAGGTTCGGTGTGCGGGCCAGAGACACGGCGTTGCCCGGGCCTGGCGCAGCCTTGCCCCAGCCATCCAGGATCAGCAACAGTACAGGATTACTTGCTGTCATCCTTTTTCTCCCGGAATCCGAGGTCAATGCGGGTCACCCCGGTAAATAAGCCTTCAATGTTGTAAAGTTCCCGGACATCCTTCTGAAAGATATGTACAACCACATCGTTAAAATCCACCAGAATCCATTGCCCGCCATCCTTGCCTTCGACCCCCAGGGCCGCTTCTCCGCGTTCCTTGCCCTGGATCAAGATCCAGTCGCACAGGGCTTTGGTCTGTCGGGCACTGTTCGCTGTAGCAATGACCATCCCTTCGGTAAACGACGTCACACCCTTCAAATCAAATGCAACAATATCCTTGGCTTTTTTTTCATGCAACCAGGAAGCTATCAACTCCAAACGGTCTTTAATTGCCTCATGTTTCTGTTCGGGCATCAGTATTCCTCACAAATATAAAAATATCACCGGCTCATCCGCCGGAAAGTACACCATAATATTCAATGAAAACAGCGCATACCTCCTCTTAAAAGGCACACGCACTCAATAACAACCTTGTATCTATACGGCAAAGTTGCACACAGGGCAAATCATTCTCCCCAGGGATAACGGCTGAAAACAACGCAGCGGACACGCAGACGAGCCGCTCTAATGATTCCCCATATCTGAATTTTGATCCCCATCAGGCGCCTTCCCCTCCGTAGATTCCGGCCACGTCTGCCCAAAAAGCACTTGACAGCCAGCCATGCTCTCTGCCATCAATCCTCCCATCATGACTAACACCTATACCTCTTTTTCTTTTTTTTATTTTTTTACCTTTACAAAAAGGAAACGTTCCGTGGTGTCGGTCTAAAAGCACATATCATCAAGAATACCAGCCAAGCCGCGGACAGAAAATCTGATCGCGGCTTTTTTAGTATCAACCAGATAGGCTCGGGGACACGAGCACAAAAACTCTGCATTCCCCCCACTTCATCGAAACCCGCAGGGAGACAGAACCATGATGTATGAGGTAGAAAATGAAACCATGCCCAGGGAAGAACTTGAGACGTTACAGCTTAAGCGACTGCAATATCTTGTTGAAAAACTTTACCATAATGTTCCTTTTTACCGAGAAAAATTCAACGAAAGAGGACTTAAACCCGAGCATGTCAAATCATTGAAGGATCTGCAGTATCTTCCGTTCACAGCAAAACAGGACCTGCGCAACAACTATCCTTATGGGCTGTTCGCCTCACCCAAAGAAAACATTGTGCGTATCCATGCCTCGTCGGGTACCACCGGGAAAGCCACTGTAGTCGGCTACACCCAGCGCGACGTGGATACATGGGCCAGACTCATGGCCCGCTGCCTTATGGCCGCAGGCGGTTCCCGCCAAGACATGGTCCATAACGCCTACGGTTATGGCTTGTTCACGGGCGGCCTGGGCATGCACTATGGTGCGGAAAAACTGGGAGCCACCATCATGCCTTTTTCCGGAGGTGGAACACGACGCCAGGTCATGCTCATGAAAGATTTCGGGTCCACCATTTTGTGCAGCACCCCCTCCTACGCCATCAAGCTCTACGAAACCATCCTGGCTTCAGGCATGACACCAGAGGATCTCAAACTACGCATAGGAATCTTTGGCGCCGAGCCCTGGAGTGAAGGCATGCGCCAGGAAATCCAGTCCAAGCTAGGTCTCAAGGCCTATGACATCTATGGATTGTCCGAAATCATGGGCCCGGGGGTTGCCATTGAATGTAAAGAAGCTCAAAATGGTCTGCACATCTGGGAAGACCATTTCATTCCGGAAATCATTGATCCCGAAACCTGCGAAGTCCTGCCCATGGGTGCAACGGGAGAACTGGTTATCACGACCATTACCAAAGAGGGCATCCCCCTTATCCGCTACCGGACCAGAGATATTACCGCCCTCAACCCCGTCCCCTGTAAATGCGGTCGGACCCATATCCGTATGGAACGGATCAAAGGTCGCAGTGACGACATGCTGATTATCCGAGGAGTCAATGTCTTCCCGTCGCAAATCGAGAGTATCCTTTTGGATACCCATGGGTTAACGTCCCATTATCAGCTCATCATTCGCCGCCAGGGGTCCATGGATACCCTTGAGGCACAGGTTGAGGTGGATGAAAAACTCTTCTCAGACAAAATCAAACATTTACAGAAAATTGAAGCCAAGATACAAAAGGATATTAAAGAATTTTTAGGTATCACAGCCAAGGTCTCACTGGTTGAACCCCAGAGCATCGAACGATCTCAGGGCAAAGCCAAACGGGTTATTGATCTTCGCTAATGATCTTGGAGCATGCTGACGGCACGCCATGATACAAACCGGCTAAACAACGAGAGGTACACATGAAAGTCGAACAAATCTCGGTATTTTTGGAAAACAGGGCCGGAAGGCTGGGCGAGGTGACCCGCCTCCTGGCTGAAGCAGGTATCAATATCCGGGCCCTTTCCCTGGCTGATACATCTGATTTCGGCATCCTAAGACTGATTGTCACAGACCATGAAAAAGCCAAAAAAGTGCTCAAAGAAGGCGGCTTTACTGTGGGTCGCACCAATGTGGTTGCTGCGGAAGTGGAAGACAAGCCCGGCGGACTGCACCATATCCTGGATGTTCTGAGCAAAAACGAAGTCAACGTGGAATATATGTACGCCTTTGTACAGCAGAGCGGCAAAAATGCCGTGCTCATCTTCCGCTTTGACCGCACTGACCAGGCCATTGAAGTCCTACAGAAAAATGGTGTCCGGATCATTCCGGGCAAAGAAATCTACAGTATTTAGCATACCGGCCGGGCCACCTTGATGGCCCGGTTTCTCTTCCGATCTTCCCTTATTCTGAAATCCACGATTCTTTTCTGACCCGGAAGATGGAAAACGTATGGTAGATTGATGCGTTGCGGCACGACCCAGAAGGTCCCTGACGTGTCACGCCCCCGCCCAGGGTTTGACGCTTCGTTTTCCCGTGTCTGCTGCCCGACATTTTTCTGAACCCAACAGAATTCTTCCCCGACGTACGGGCAAGAAGGAGATACCATCATCATGAAACACCTTGCACAGACTTTGACCATTTTTTGCGTTCTCCTGCTGCTGGGGGCCTGCGGATCAGATGAAAACAAACAGACAGCCCCGACTGACAACGTATCCGACACCATCACCATCGGTGCGGTGCTACGGCTTTCACGCGGTGCTTCTGACGGACTCCCCGCACGTCACGGGATGGAAATCGCGGTCGATCAGATCAATGCCGCAGGGGGAATAAACGGCAAAAAACTGAACATCATTTTTTACGACAGCAAGGATGATTCAACCACGGCCGTCAATGCCGTGCAAAAACTCATTTCAGTGGACAAGGTCCAGGCCATCGTGGGCCCCATGATGAGTGGCAACGTCCTCGCCTCCGCCCCGTTGTGCAACAGGGACAAGGTGGTCATGATCACTCCGTCCGGCACCTCCCCCAAAATTTCCCAGGCTGGCCCCTATGTGTTCAGACTGTGCACCCCCATCCACACTCAGGCCAATGCGTTGGTTACCAGAGCCATCGCTCTGACAGGCAAAAACAATCCCACGGCAGCCATCGTCTACAGCAACGATCCGTACGGGAAAGGCTGTAAAAATCTGTTCGTCAACTATCTTCAGGCACAGGACATCACCCCCGCAGGTATCGAAACATTCCAAAGAGGGGACAAAGATTTCCAGGCCCAGCTGACCAATATCTCCGCGAGCAATCCGGACATGCTCTTTTTTCCCGGTTATCTCCAGGAAACCGCACCTCTCATAAGCCAGGCACGGCAGATGGGACTTACCGGCCTGAGTATCGGCGTCTTCGGGGACATGGCTCCCCAGTACATCCATCTGGCAGGCACGGCGGCCGAAAATCATCTCAATGCCAGTGAATATGATGAGGCCAACCCCGCGGAGCAGAATCAAAAATTTGTGGCTGCATACAAAGAAATGCTCGCAAAGAATCCCCAGACGTCAGACAACATCATGTTCGCCTCCCTGACCTACGATGCAGTCCAGCTCCTGGCCTCGGCCTTTGCATCAGGTGCTGCCAGCGGAGAAGGAATCCAGAGCTATCTGGATAAGGTTGAAAATTTTCCAGGAGTTACCGGCATATTGAATTTTGACACCAATGGTGATGTGCAGAAAGGTGAAGTGTATCTCTTCCAGGTCAAGAATGGCGCGTACAAAAAGATATAAGATAGGTATTCTACTATATTATCCCCTTTATCCTCTATCGTAAGAACCCTATGCTCACCCAACAGCTTATCAACGGCCTGGTTTCTGGCTCGGCCTACGCCCTCGTGGCCCTGGGCTATACCCTCATCTACGGAGTTCTCGGGCTGATCAATCTGGCCCAGGGCGAGCTGTACATGGCCGGAGCCTTTGGCCTGTGGGCCGGGATGGCCCTGTTGAAACTCCCGTTTTTGGGGGCGGTTCTTTTCGGGCTGCTCACAGCGGGCATCGTTGGCCTGGCCATGGAACGGCTGGTCTTTCGCCCCCTGCAGAACCGGCACCCTCTCATCCCCATGCTTGCAGCCATTGGATTGTCCATCATGCTCCAGGCTCTGGCCCTGCTGTTTTTCGGACCGGAAACCAAACCCTTTCCCCTGGAACTACCACCCTCCCATTTTACCATGGGCTCCATCCGGATCTCCTGGATTCAGATCCTGCTCATGGGAGGGGCTGTTATCGTTATGGTCGGCCTTATCTGGTTTGTCCGCTATTCCAAAAACGGCAAGGCACTGCAGGCCGTGGCCCAGGACCCGGAAGCGGCCAGAGTGGTGGGTATCAAGCCTGAATTCTGCATATCCATGGCCTTCTTTGCCAGTGCACTCATGAGCGGGGCAGCAGGCATGATGATGGCGGCCTATTACAACGCCACCTATCCCTACATGGGCGTACTTCCGGGGCTCAAAGGATTCTGTGCCGCAGTACTGGGCGGAGCAGGCTCCATTCCGGGGGCCATCATCGGGGGACTTCTGCTGGGTCTGGCGGAAAACCTGGGTGCGGCCTACATTTCTTCAGGTTTCAAAGACGCCTTCGCCTTTGGTATCCTGATCCTTATTCTGCTGGTCCGTCCTTCGGGCATCCTCGGAAAACGGACATAGCCGAAGAACCACATCATATAAACACAACTCTACCCGGGGACCATGTATACAAAAAAACGATCTTCTACATCCATGAATATGGCCTTACGACGATTTTTCGATCGTCAGGACACTCATGATGATCTTTGCCTGGCAAAACTCTGGGAAGCATGGGATACCATTTTCGAACCCGAAATCGCCACCCTGATCCGCCCCCTGGGACACAAAAAAGATATCTTGCTCCTCGGTGCCGATGATGCCATCGTTATGCAGGAATTCACGTATTTTTCCGACCAGATACTGGAGAAGGCCAACGCCTTCCTAGGAAAACAATTTTTTGGACGGATACGCATTGAACTGCTCAAAGGCCGTTCTCCCCTCAATGCCAGACTGCTCCCTCCCCCTCCAGGCAGAACGCCCCCTGTCAGGCCCGAGGGCCTGGGCACCATGCCACATGATATGCAGGCCTCATCGCCGGTAACCCGGGCCTATCTCAAATACGTCAGCCTGTTTACAACCGATGTCCCCAACAGCAGCCTAGCGACAAAGGGGTCCAAATAATTTTATTCTATCCTATTCATCATAATCCATAACATTTACGAGGAGGATCATCACATGTCGGAAGCAATGAACACAGAGCACGTATTGTCCACACTCCAAAAGCCTCTGGACAAGATGACAGTCAAGGAACTGAAGGGCCTTGCCATTGCCAAAGTTCCAAAGATCG
>JAQVZR010000063.1 GCA_028708105.1 Desulfoplanes sp.
TTTCCATACCAGGACCGTACAGGGGATCGCCTACAATAGGATGCCCCAATGAGGCAAGATGGGCACGGATCTGATGACGCTGCCCTTTCCGGATCTCAGCCCTCACCAACGTAGTATCCCCTTCATGTGCCAGGGGGGTTACAAGAGTATGTCGGACAGGGTCCCTGCTTTCTGCAGCAAGCACATGTACTTTGCGCCGTTTGGCCGAATCAATGGCCCGTGCAACCAGTATTTCGTCATCCAGCCGCCCGTGCACAAGGGCAAAATATCGTTTAACGACCAGCCCTTCGTCCTGCCAGCCTACATACCAATCGAGGGCTTCGAGCTGAAACCCCACGAGGACCAGACCACTTGTCAAAAAATCCAACCTGTTAAGAAGAAAAGGATGCTCTTGGGGGAATAATGCCGGCAGATGATCTTCAATGCTTATGTGCGCCTTCCCCCGCACCGAATGCACGTTTCCGGGTTTGGACAGGGCTGCGAACATAGATGTCTGCTCGACGATAACAACCTTTTCAAGACGCCCTTCGTTGTTACGTACAGGCCCGGAATCCCGACGGTAGAGCACCTCAACCTGCTGACCGGGCCGGACCTTGAACGCAGGAGGACGAGATTTTCCCTGGACATGAATATCCATGGTTTCCCACAGAGCACGCCGTGCCCGCAGGCTCAAATCCGGATATCCGATCACCAGAACCCTATCAAGACGTTTGGCATCACATGATGCAGGAATAATAAATTGTTTTTCTTTCATATCCTTCACAATACCCCCGCAAGCGCTACACGACGGGGAATTTCGATTTGTGCATTTTTGAACAATATAGCCGCTACTATCAATTTTTGAATATTGGGGAAGGCCGTATTTTACTGTATCCATGCAGATACAAACCAGCTGACCGTACAAACCGCTGGTAGAGATAATCCATTTCCCACTATTGGCAACCTAAAACATCAGCCGGGAGAAAATATTCATGTGTCGCTTATTTGCCCTTACCAGCCAGGACCCTGTTTCGCCCATGCTGGCCATCAAGGCTCTGGACGTCATGCGCGAAGGTCATGACGGCTCAGGAGTCGGCCTCTTCCTCAGCGGACTGAGCGGCCCCTTTGAAGACCTGACGGACTGCCCGATACTCTCGGGTATTTTCACCACCGCAGGCATCCGGCGTCTGGATAAATACATGATGGATCATGATTTCATGACCAAATACAAAACATCCACCCGGATTTTTACTGCCCCGCCTTCGGGAACCCCCAAGCGGGACGTCTATCTTGCCCGAGCCTATGAAAAACCTGAAGCATGGAAAAACATGCCTCAGGAACAACAGGAAGAAGAGATGGTCCGTATCCGTCTTGAACTGCGCCGCATGGGTGAAGAAAAACATGACATGACAGTCTTCAGTTTCTGGCCGGATACCATCATGATCAAGGAACTGGGAGATCCCCTGACCATCGGCAACTATCTGGGACTGGATCGCAAAGATTTCAATGCACGGATCATCCTGGCACAGGGTAGACAGAACACCAACTACGCCATCAATCTGTATGCGTGCCATCCCTTTTTCATCCAGGGCATCTGCACCATGACCAATGGCGAAAACACCGCCTTTCTGCCCATCAAAGAATTTCTGGAATCCCGAAAAATCCTCGGCTACGAAGGATACCAATCCGATTCCGAGGTCTTTACCCACATCCTGCATTTCACCCTCAAACGTCTCGGCCTGGGAATTGAAGCCTACAAGCACATTATCAATCCCCTGGGAGACAAACAAATCGAAGAACATCCTGACGGCCCGTTTCTTAAACGGCTTAAGGAAACCTGCCGCAAGCTCATCATCGACGGTCCCAACTGTGTCATCGGATGCCTGCCGGATAAATCTCTGTTCATGGTCCAGGACAGTAAAAAACTGCGGCCCGGTGTGGTTGGTGGCAAACCCGGCATCTACGCATTTTCTTCTGAAGTCTGCGGACTGGATGCCATCCTGCCCGACCGGGACACGACCAAAGATATCCAGCCCATGCATCTTGACACCGTTATCGTACCCCCAACCCGCGAGGAGATCCACATATGTCGCCAAACAGACCCATTACACCTTCAACACTAAGCCCCAAGGATCTTCCCTGGCAGATTGACTGGAACAAGTCTAAATGCACCTTGTGCGGCCAGTGCACGACGGTCTGTCCGGTCAAAGCCATCGAACTGGGGGTATTTCGCAAGAGAGAGGTCAAGACGCCCATAGGACTGCTGACCCCTCCCAAGAACGAATATTCCATCTATTACGGTATCCGTCAGAAAACCGATCCGGCCTTTTCGTGCATCGGATGCGGCATGTGCAGCATGGTTTGTCCCAATGGGGCCATCATGCCCTTACACAATGATGAAAAGGACAAGCTGATCTTCCACAAAAACATCGGCGGCAAACCCCGGACACGGGGAGGACGCCGCAATGAGAGCGACAGCGTCCTCGACCGGATTAAATTCATCCGCATTTCCATGCTCACCGATCCGGCCATGGATGCTGGACGCCATGAATTCAATCTGAACACCCTGCTTGGCCGTGTTCTGCCCCCCGAAGCAGGACTCAAGGCCTTCCAGAAAAACGGCTGGGTTCCTCCCGTGCGGGAAATCTATCCTCTGATTATCGGCGGCATGTCCTTCGGCGCCCTTTCTCCCAACATGTGGGAAGGATTGCAGATGGGTGTGGCCTATCTGAACGAGGAAATGGGCATGCCTGTGCGTATCTCCACAGGTGAAGGCGGATGTCCTCCCCGACTGTTACGTTCACGCTTTCTCAAGTACGTCATCCTCCAGGTTGCCAGCGGATATTTCGGCTGGGATGAAATCATCCACGCCATCCCGCACATGAAGGAAGACCCTTGCGCCATTGAGATCAAATACGGTCAAGGAGCCAAGCCCGGTGACGGCGGACTGCTCCTGTGGCACAAGGTGAACAAGCTTATCGCCGCCATCCGTGGTGTACCATCGGGCGTAAGTCTGCCAAGCCCTCCTACGCATCAGACCCAGTATTCCATCGAAGAATCCGTAGCCAAGATGATCCAGTCCATGAGCATGGCCTGGGGATTTCGGGTGCCGGTCTATCCCAAGATCTCAGCCACATCCACCGCTATGGCTGTGCTGAACAATCTGACCCGCAATCCTTACGCCAGCGGCCTAGCTATTGACGGTGAAGACGGTGGGACAGGGGCTGCCTACAATGTGTCCATGAATCATATGGGCCATCCCATCGCATCCAATATCCGAGACGCCTATCTGAACCTGGCCAAACTGGGCAAACAAAACGAAATCCCCATCTTCGCCGGCGGTGGTATCGGTAAAAACGGCAACCTAGCAGCCAATGCGGCAGCTCTGATCATGCTCGGCGCCAGCGGCGTGCAGATCGGCAAATACATCATGCAGGCCGCAGCCGGCTGCCTTGGCTCGGAATCAGACCGCTGCAACGTATGTAATATAGGCGTATGCCCCAAGGGAATAACCTCCCAGGACCCCAGGCTCTACCGTCGTCTTGATCCCGAAAAAGTTGCCGAACGCGTGGTGGAGACTTTTTTGAGCTTTGATACCGAGATCAAAAAAATCATCGCCCCTCTGGGTCGCTCGACCTCCTTGCCCATCGGCATGTCCGATGCTCTGGGTATCAGCGACAAGGATACGGCCGAAAGACTTGCTATCAAATACGTGGTATAGAAGAGAATGGCAGTAAATAGAAAAAAAGGGCGCAGTAGGAAATAGACCGTATGCAGTTCGCAGTAGGCAGACCACAGCGAACTGCAACGACCTGGTACTGCGGGAGATATAACAATCTCATCAACCGATCATATTACATACACTACATAAAACCGAGTCCAAAAATCTGCGTCACGTTTTTTTACTGCGCACTGACTACTGCCGACTCAAATATCTTTTATCCTATATCCATATACAATAGAGCATGAGACTATGACAAAAACAATACATATATCAGGCCTGCAGGATGGTGTGCGCATAGAATCACGCATCATGGAAGAACAGATTCAGGCTGCAGTGCTCCAGGGTGCCAGGAATCTTGAAGTCGAGGCCCTGGGACAGCACGGCATCGGCGGACGGATCTGGATCAGTGAACAGGAACCCGTGCATCTCACTATCACGGGCTCTTCAGGACAGCGGACAGGGTCCATGGGATTTCCCGGCACCTTTATCGATATTACCGGCCCGGCCTCTGACGATATCGGCTGGCTCAATGCCGGAGCAGAAATCACGGTCCACGGTAACGCCTCCAACGGCGCAGCCAATGCCATGGCCCAGGGCAAAATTTTTGTAGACGGAAGCATCGGTGCCCGGGGCATGACCATGACCAAACGGAATCCCCGCTTTGACCCGCCGGAGTTGTGGATCAAGGGTTCTACGGGCGACTATTTTGCAGAATTCATGGCCGGAGGCATCGCGGTCGTCTGCGGTATCAATCCCCAGGACCCGACCAACATTTTTGGGTACCGCCCTTGTGTAGGCATGGTCGGCGGAAAAATCTTCTTCCGTGGCCCCATTAAGGGGTTCAGCGAAACCGACGCCAAACTGGTTTTCATTTCCGATGAGGAATGGGACTGGCTGCAGACCAATATCCAGATTTTTGCCGATCGCATCGGCCAGCCCTCGCTGGTGGAGCAACTTGCCAAGCGCGATGAATGGCAGCTCATTGAAGCCAAACTGCCTTCAGAAAAAGTGCAGAAACAGCATCTCTCCATGAGGGAATTCCATAGCCGGGTCTGGGATCATGAACTGGGAAGAGGCGGACTGGTAGGTGATCTGACCGACCTCGACCGCTCCCCCGTCCCGCTGATCACCACGGACGATCTGCGCCGGTTTGTCCCTGTCTGGGAAAATCACAAATATCTGGCTCCCTGTCAGTCCAGCTGTCCCACGGGTATTCCTGTGCAGCAGCGCTGGCAGCTGATCCGGGAAAACAAAACCGAAGAAGCCATCAATCTGGCCCTCAAATATACCCCGTTTCCGGCCACGGTTTGTGGATATCTCTGCCCCAATCTGTGCATGCAGAATTGTACCCGTCAAATCCAGCGCATGACACCTATTGACGTGCATATTCTCGGTCAAAAAAGTATCGGGGCGGCCATGCCTGAACTTCCACCTCTTTCGGACAAGAAAGTCGCGATCATCGGCGGCGGTCCGGCAGGTATTTCCGTGGCTTGGCAACTGCGCCTGAGCGGTCATCCGGCGGTCGTCTTCGACAGGGAAGAAACCCTGGGCGGGAAAATCAGCTCGGCTATTCCCGAATCACGCATTCCCAAAGCAGTGCTCGAAGCCGAGCTTGAACGAGCCCGCAAGATTATCGACCACGTCCATCTCCACGAGGACATGACTGCGGAAAAATTTGCCGAACTGAAAAATGATTATGACTACGTGGTCATTGCTTCCGGTGCCTCGAAGCCCCGAACGCTGCCCGTTCCTGGCAAGGAACGGCTGGTAACGGCTCTGGATTTTCTGAAAAAAACCAAAACCGGGCAGATCATCCCAGGCAAACAGGTGGTCATCATCGGTGCAGGCAATGTGGGCTGTGACACGGCCACAGAGGCTGGACGGCTGGGCTGCCGAAACATCACCCTCATTGATGTCCAGAAACCTGCATCCTTTGGCAAGGAACGCGAAGAAGCCGAAAAATACGGCGCACAGTTCAAATACCCCTGTTTTACCAAAGAAATCACCGAGCAGGGTGTTGTCCTGACCACAGGAGAGATCGTGCCTGCAGACATGGTCATCATCTCCATCGGCGATCAGCCCGAACTGGACTATCTGCCGAAGACTATTGCCTCGGAACGCGGCTGGATCACGGTTAATGATATCTTCCAGACCACAGATCCCAAGGTTTTTGCCATCGGCGATATCGTCAAACCGGGCCTTATCACCAACGCCATTGGGGCAGGCAGACAGGCGGCCATAGCCATTGATGCCATGCTCACCGGTAAACGTCCGCAGGGCGATCCAGCGACCATGCTGGAACATACGGCAACAAGTCTGGAATATATCCGCCAGGACGGCGAGCAGTCTGAGATGATCGATTATTCGCGTATGACCCTGGAATATTTCGATCCCAGGGTCAAAGCTTTCGAATCTCTGGAACGGTGTGCCGAAGAATGCTCCTCCTGCGGCTCTTGCCGGGATTGTGGCCTGTGCGAGGCCATCTGCCCCAGATCGGCTATCTCCAGAAACGACCTGGGCAATGGAGCATTTGAATGGGTCTCCGATCCCAAGCGATGCATCGGCTGCGGCTTCTGCGCCGATACCTGCCCCTGCGGCATTTGGAATTTGGTACCGAATACGCCGGTGGGGTAGGGACAGTTTTAGGATGGAAGGACAGAGGCTTAAGGGATAGGGGCGAAGGGAGTACAGGAGACTGGAGACGGGAAAGACCTAGCACCTAAAACCTAACACCTAAAACCGCCCCTCCTTGACACCCTCCATGCCTCGGCCTATGGAGATCAAGTTTTAATCAATTAATCGTATAACCCAAGCCAACCAATGAACATTCCCAGCATTTCATACCCATATTATTATTACCGTATGGACTCATTGCCTGGGGTGTACTGACAGACCAAATAAGCCGCAGGAAAAACCCAGTGCGGCTGGAAAATATTCCCAAAGGCCGTGACATACACACGGCCTTTTTTATTGCTGCGAGGAGAAAAACGAATGAATGTTTTAGATGAGCTTAAAACGCGCGGGTTTATTGAAAATACCACCCACGATAAGGAACTTGAGGACTACCTCAACAACGGCAACGCGACCATGTATGTAGGATTTGACCCCACAGCATCCAGTTTGCATGTCGGTCACCTTATCCCCATCATGTCCCTGGCCCACATGCAGCGTCATGGTCACCGTCCCATCGCCCTTGTAGGGGGAGGAACCGCACGCATCGGCGATCCCAGCGGCCGCTCTGAACTTAGACAGATGATGACATATGAGACCATTGAGGGCAACGTGGCCGGCATCAAAAAACAGCTGTCTCACTTTCTGGATTTTACCGGGGGCAAAGCCATTTTGGCCAACAACGCTGACTGGCTGGCCAAACTGGAATACATCCCCTTTCTGCGTGAAATAGGACGTCATTTCAGCGTCAACAGGATGATTAAATTCGAAAGTTACAAGCAGCGTTTACATTCCGACGAAGGACTCAACTTTATCGAATTTAATTACATGCTTCTGCAGTCCTATGATTTTTTGAATCTCTTTGATACCTACTCCTGCCGTTTGCAGATGGGCGGCAGCGACCAATGGGGCAACATCGTGGCCGGCATCGAACTGACCCGCAAGATGCGTCAGGAAACAGTGTTCGGCATGACCTTTCCCCTGATTACCAAGAGTGACGGTTCCAAAATGGGCAAGACAGCCAAGGGAGCAGTATGGCTTGATCCCGAAAAGACATCCCCGTACGAGTATTTCCAGTTCTGGGTCAACACCCAGGACGGGGACGTGGCCAAGTTCATGAAACTGTTTACCTTCCTTCCTCTGGACGAAATCGTAACGGTGGAGACCTTCCAGGATGCGGACATCAATCTGGCCAAAACTATTCTAGCCTATGAAGCCACCAAGCTGGCCCACGGAGAAGTTGAGGCAAAGAAGGCTCTGGCAGCTGCTGCCAGTATGTTCGGTTCCAGAGAAATCCCTGCAACCCTGCTTCCTGCAAGCACCATTCCCCGTAAAGCCCTACAGACCTCAACCTCAGTTCCATCCTCTTCACTGGATGCTGCAGAACTCGCCCAAGGCATACCGGCCTTTAAACTCTTTGTAAGCACGGGGCTTTGTACTTCAGGCGGCGAAGCCAAGCGACTCATCAAGCAGGGCGGTGCAAGCATCAACGACACAAAGATCACTCAGTTCGACCAAATGATCACAGCTGGCAACATGGATGACGGCACCCTCCTGCTTAAGGCGGGCAAAAAACGGTTCCACAAAATCACGATCACCCAATAAAAACTATTTTGGAACCGCGTTGTTATGGATGCCTATTAAAATTGCTCAAGCTTGATAGGTTCGCGGCCTCCAATGTGCGTATTCAGAATCCGTAGAGACTCCCCTTACG
>JAQVZR010000064.1:0-5835 GCA_028708105.1 Desulfoplanes sp.
CAGGGTTGTACCACGAACAATGATCATTTTTGAATAATTGACCAACAAAATCATTATCTTGCAATACTTCCTGTCATTCTTGCCCTTTAACACCTAAAACCTAACACTTAAAACCTACCAACCTAACACCTAAAACCCAAATCCTTTATGTCCTTATTCCGTTTTAAAATTCTGACCGAGGCCGGCAAAGTCGAGACTGGCCTTGTGGATCTCCCCTTTGACAGTTGCCTGGCGGCTATCCGGTATCTGGAAAAATCTGGAGGGATCGCTCTGGACGTGAAGGCTCTTCCTGAACTTGTGGGACGGGGTGTCCGATTTTTCAAACTCGGTTTGGGATCGGTGAGCCGGTTGGATATGTCAGAATTTTTAAATAACATGGCCATGCTGGTGGGTGCTGGAGTTCCTGTTCTTTCGGCATTGGAAGAAATTCAGGACGATATTAAAATCCCTCGTTTGAAGACCACCATTCAGTTTATTTGTACGGACATTGAAAACGGACAAACCTTTTCCGAATCTGTGGCAAAGTATGAAGCCCTTTTTCCTTTTGTGGTTCGCCACATGCTTTCTATCGGTGAGGAAACAGGGAATCTGGATGGTATGCTCAAAAAAGCTGCCGAGCATCTGATGCATATCCATGAGATTGTCAGCGGTACGAAACGTGCTTTTATGTACCCGAGTTTTCTTCTGGTCGTGGTGACCTTGGCCGTTATTTTTTGGTTTTGGTATGTTGTACCCCAGCTTGTCGCTCTATTTTTGGATCTTAATATTGATTTACCTCTGCCGACCAGGATTCTCCTTGCTGTTTCCGATTGGTTCCAGAACTGGTTCCTCTGGTTTCTTGCAGGCATTGTATCTGTTATTTTTGCCCTGATTCTCCTCCGGAAATATTCGCCCCGGATGCGGTATGCATTAAGTTACCTGGCCCTGAAGACGCCTATTTTGAAGGGAATTCTTGTGACATCCATTGTGGCGCGGGCCACGGAATATATGGGGATCATGATTGGTGCGGGGATCGGGGTGCTCCGATCCCTGGAATTGATCACCAATGCCACGGAAAATGAGGTCTACAAACGCCGTCTGCTTGGCGTGCAGGCCTCTATCAAGGCCGGTTCCACACTGTCCGTATCCCTGCGCAAATACAAGGCCCTCGATCCCTTTGCCATCCGTATGATCTCGGTGGGGGAGATGACCGGAAAACTTGATGAACAGACGGCTTATGTCGCCAAGATATACAGGGACAAATTGAACGTTTTTGTCCAGACACTTTCCAAGACCCTTGAACCGATGATCATGATTTTTCTTGGCGGTATGTTTGCCGCGATTATTGCCTGTCTCCTGTTACCGGTGTACGACCTTATCAGCCAGATCGGAGCCTAATGTGCATGCAAAAACATATTGGATAGTAACTCTTGGAGCTGCAGTGGCGCTGTGCGCCGCCGTAGTGTTTTTTTGCAATATTTTCGACCGGTTTGAAATGGCGGCATCCAAAGGCGGTGTGTTGCAGCGTGAGGTCCAGTCTTTAGAATATGCCATTGACCAGGCCCGGCACAAGCAGAAAAAGGTCCAGGAATGGAAGGGATTGCTTAAGGCCGCCCAGAAAGCCGGTTTGAGTCAGAACGGATGGAGAACATACCCCGTCAGTGTTTCCAGAGAGTTGACCTGGGATGAACTTTCAACCCTGATCCTTATTGCGTCCAACGGCAAACCCCGGGGTGATGCCTACTGGTTTCAGCCGGAATTGCTGCGTGTGGTCCGCGTTGTGACGGATGAAGGGAAAAATAATCAGGACAATGAATCCGGTCAGTCTGAAGAAAAACGTTATAGGGTGCGACTTAAAGGTGATTTTCAGGTTGCTGTCCCGTAACCGGAATATTTTTTGCGGTACAAAGCGGTAGCAGGATCAGAGCCTTCATAAGTATGTGCGGAATGGGTCTATGAATACAGGGAAAAAAAATACATCTGGGGCTGAATTAGAACTTCATGACCTTGAGAAACGGCTCAACGATGCCGGCGAGACGGGCGTTGCTGGAACGGTGGAACCAGAGAAAAATCTATCAGGGACCGATACTGTCAAAAAAACGGAGCCTGACTTTGAATTTGAGAGTTTGGATGACAATGGTTTGTCGCAGGTCGAAGAACCGTATCCTGGGGAAAATTCGGATATTGTTTTTTCCGATGCGTCCGATGCGCCAGATGAGCCCGATGTGCTTGACAGTGCAACGGATAGTGAAGATCACGAATCCGTGCCCGGTGAAGAGAACCTGATTGCTGAGCCCGTGGATATCAGCACGCCCGGTGGCACCTTTGCGTGTGAATCTCTCCCGGAGTACCGCGATTTCGTATTTGAATCCCGGGAAGGTCGTTTCCTTTTCTCCGGGCCAGAGGTTCAAACTCTGGAAGAGCAGGAGCAGATCCGGTCCTATTGTCAGGTAGTAACCGATTTTTATGATTCTCCCGGCCCTGGAGTTATGATTGTCGATGGCAACCATAAATACGCGTCGGTGCTGGCCCGGCGTACATTGCAGCGCCGGGGAGAGATCACAGACGAGTTCGTGCTTCATCCCATGCAGAATCTCAAGGTGGGAAAAAATCAATCGGCACTGTTCTACCAGCTCGTACCACGGCCAGATCAGACCCGCCTCCATCAGGAGAGTGAGAAGGCCCCTGAAGGCTTTCTGCTCCATGATACGGTCGGTCTGTTGGCCGGTCTTTTGAGAACAATGAAGCGAGATGGCCCCGTGGCCCTGGCCCTCCATCTGCCCGAAGCCGTGCTGGTGGTTGCTGGCGATTACAAAAGGGTTGTCTGGGCCAGGCGCTATGTTCTTGCTGGGGGGGATGTAGCCGCTCTGCGGGATGGTTTTGATGTTATTGCCCAGGATATCCAGACTGCCAGCCGTGATGCTGGTATGGATATTCGGGAAGTGCGGTGGATAGAGTCCCTCACCCGAGAAGTACATTGGCCTGAGTATTCTTCAGAAGAGGTCCATTTTACCCGGTTGCCGGTTTTTGGAGTCCAAAGGGGGGAAGATTCGTTGTATTCATCCCTGCCCGGGATTATAGACTCAGTGCCCCGGTCCACCTCGCTGAGCGAGCCTGCAGAACGTGTCATGGTGTCTGTCGGTCGCTGGGAGAAATGGATACTGGCGAGTGTTTGTTTTCTGGCTGTGATCATTGCCGGTTCCGGGGTATGGATGCACCAGCATCTGGACGGATTGGACCATCAGATCCGGCAGCTTTCTTCGGATAAAAGTATGTTGCAGGGCGAGTACGCCTCGCTGGTCGCCTCCATCGGATTCACCCGGGAAGAAAGTATGCAGGCTGCTGATGCCAGTAAGGCTGCAGCCATGGTACAGCGGGTGGACCAATCTGTCCCCCTTGCGGCCGTATGGAACGGACTGGCCATGTTGCGTCCAGCCTCCTGCCGGATACAGGCACTGGAATTGACGTATGAAAGCAATGTGGGAACACTGCGACTGGAGGGAGTGATTGATCTTGGATTGACCCAGGCTCAGGCCGTATACGGTGCGTTTTTAACAGCCCTGGAACAGGGAGGATTCGTGATAAAACAGCAACATTTTCAATTGGATGTGGATTCCAATTTTTTCTCCATGGTTCTTGAAAAGCCATTTGCGGAGTGATGTAACTATGCATGTGCTGCGTAAAGAACTGTGCATCCGTCTGGCTGTGCTTTTCCTGGTTATGGTCGGTCTTGGGTACTACGGTGCCGGTGCCGTGGCCAAAACTGTGCAAAAGGCCGGCGGGCTGCGGGCCAAGCCTGTTTCGGTCAAGACGATTGCGTTGCCCTCGGATCACGAAAAAGATGTGATCTCCACGGGTGTTGCTCTGGTCCGCGATCCGGGGAGGAGAGCAGAGATTCCGTATTTAATACCATCTCTGGTGGAAAAGAAACAGGGGCGGGTGGAGATGGCCAAGTTGACCATGCTCGTGCAGGGACAGAAGCACCAGTATGCCATGATCAACAATCGGATGTATAGGGAAGGGGATACCCTGCCCGACGGTAGAAAGGTCGTCTCCATGGATGCTGCGGGGGTGCTGCTTTCAGCCTTGGGAACCACGGAAATACTGGCCTGGGTGCCGCCTCTCAAGGTCGAATTGAAAAAATCTGTCCCGGCAGCCCCTGCTGCTTCAGGAATGGGGAATGCTACGAATTCCGTGGAAAATCCCGTGAGCGGCAGTAAGGGAAAAATGGTCATAGATGCTGATAAGGCCTTACAATTAATCAAGCAATTGGAGACGGTGAGTGGAACGAAAAAATAACACAGACAAAATCCTGGTTCAGGCATTTGTGTATTCGGGGAGATGTGGGCTTCTCTTCCTGATGCTGTGCGTGCTGTTTGCGTGTTCTCCCAACCGTGACCGATTGAAGGCAAAACTTGGGTACAAGGACCTGTACACCACGATGAAGCATGAGCAGGATGGTGTGAATCAGGTCCGAGAACATGAACGTACGAACCTTGAAACTCTGGCGAAAAAGTCTGCCTTCGTTGTGGAACCGGAACTTCCTGAATTTAATCCTCTTGAAGAAAATCGTATTTCCATCTCTGTGCGGGATGAGCCATTGCACGACATTCTTTTTGTGGTGGCCCGCAATGCAGGACTCAATATTGTCATTGATCCGGAGATCAATCTGGAAAATCGGATCACCATCAGTTTTGAAGACACTCCGTCTTCGGTGGTGGTAGATACGCTCCTGGACGCATACGATCTGGCCTGGACCGTACACGATAATGTTCTCTATGTCCGGAAATTTGAAGAAAAAACTTTTGCCCTGGAGTTCATGAATTCCAAATCGGACGTGAGTATTGACAGCGGTGGCGATATCTTCGGGAGTGCCACGGCCGAAGGGGGTTCCAATGATCTGGCCGGGAATTTTCAGGTTTCTACGACTATGGGCAAAGGCATTGAATCCGATTCCCTGTACGGATTTCTGGAGAAAAATATTGAGGGGCTGATCAAAGGGGATGACGGAAAAAGCGGAACCTATGCCCTGGACCCTACCTCCGGCCATTTATATGTGAAAACATCTCCCAAACGTATGAAGGCCATATCTGACCTGGTGGACACCCTGCGTAAAAAATTATCTCTGCAGGTTGTTATCGATGCCCAGATCCTGGAAGTCACTTTGACCGATGGTTTCAATCTTGGAGTGGACTGGAATTTTGTACAGGACCGGGTCAGTAACGGCCGTTCATATTCCTACGGTCTCGGTTTTGATTCGACTAACGGGGTTGGCACCCGTGGGGCTTCGGGGGATACCTCACCTACGGCTCTTATCCTGGGGCAATCAACCAGCGCCGTGAATTCTCTGGATACAATTTTTCAGGCCACCATCAACGCACTGCAGACCTTTGGCGGGGTGACCGTGGTTTCCAATCCTCACATCAGGGCTCGACACGGGAGTCCGGCCCTGATGACGTCCGGAACCACCAAAAGTTATATCAAAGAGATTACCAGGGAAACGGATAGCGATACCAGCAATGTGAGTGTTTCCACAGATACAGCCACAGCTTTTCAGGGGGTTATGCTCGGTGTGATGCCTTTTATCCTCGACAATAAATCCGTGGATCTGAATATTTTTCCCATTACCAGCGAAGTTGATCTTAGCAATGAGCAGACCTTTGCCGACGGCACCACAGTGACCCTGCCCGTGGTGGATGTCCGCAACGTAACGACCAGTGTACGGGCTCATGACGGGGACACCATCATCCTCGGGGGATTGATTTACAAATCAGGCTCAAAAACCGATAATTCAGTCCCCGGAGCTGGCGAGATCCCTGGCCTCGGATGGTTGTTCAACAGTAGAGTAGACAGCGA
>JAQVZR010000064.1:5845-8060 GCA_028708105.1 Desulfoplanes sp.
CATTATGCCCATCAGGATTGTTTAATGAGTCTGATATACAAGAGCCTGCAGCGGGCTCAGAATGAGGATGATGCACCCAGCGTGGTGGTTCCCCGAAGGCCTCAAAAGCGAAATTTTTCCACGGGGATTTCCAAGCAGTTGGGAGGCTTTTTGGTCGTGTTTGTTTTGTTTTCGTTGTTCGGATTCTTTTTTTTCACCTGGGTGCAACAGGAAGTTACACGTTTGTCTCCGCAGGTTCAGTCGGATCGTACCGCCATGGAGAAGATGCTTGGTCAGAAAAAAGATGTGCCCGCAGTAGTCAATGCGACCATTGTTAATGGAACGGTGCAAGAGGCAGCAAATGCGTCGGAGGTGGTCATCGAAAAGGTGGAAAAAATTTTGCCAGCCCTGACAAAACCGACCAAGGTGCAGTTTACGACAAAAAAGAAGCTGGGCATGGAGGATCTGGTCAAACCGACAACTGATCTGGAACGTCATTTTGCATCTCTGGCACGGAAAAATCAGTCGATTATGGAACTGGAAAAAAATCTGGTGCAGAACTGGAAGCGTAACAGGCTTAATGACGCGGCCATAAACTTGAAAGCCCTGGAGCAGGCCGCAGGGGAAAAAAGTGTTCTGGTGGGTAAATGGAAGGGATTGATCGCCTTGAAACAGGGCCAATACGCCGTTGCTGAAGACCTGTTCCGTTCTCTTCTTGCTGAAGCCTCGGATGATCTGACTGTCCGATTGAATTTGGTTCAGTCCATCCTAGCCCAGGGCAATATAGAAGGTGCCAAAAAAGAATTGCTCAGCGTGAAAAAAGATTTTCCAGGCAATGCCAAGGTTGCAGCCTTGGAATCCCGGGCTTTCTGATGGGGATTCGCATTATATAAGCCGTTGAAGATCAGATGGTTGTATCTATTGCGTATGACAGTAACTGCCCAATGAGAGCTTCTGTTTGCAAGAGATTTTCGTGAATATGTCGTACAAACAGTACCTTGGACAGCTTGACCCGAAAGAGATTTTTGCTTAAAAAGATTATGCTTTTTGTATAATACATGTTGACTGCCAAACCTGTTGCGAAGCAGGGACGGAAAGCCACGGGTCTTACGAAGAACAAAGACGGCCGGGTTGCACATTATCTTCACGAGGCGAAGCAATCCGGTGGTATACAAAAAATATTGCCAGATCGCTTTTTTTCTAAAAAACTTTTTTACGACATTTTACAGGGAGGCTTCACGTATGCAGATGCCAACAAGCAGAAAAGATTCAGGTTTCACCCTGATTGAAATGGCCATCGTCCTGGTCATCATCGGTCTTATTATCGGCGCAGTACTCAAAGGTCAGGATTTGATCCAGAATGCACGGGCTAAGAAGTTCGTGAATTTTGCACGGGCTGCTGAGATTGCACAGTGGACGTATTTGGATCGGAAGGGGCATTTTAATGGGGATGATGGAAGTAATGGTTTGATCGATAATTCGACGAATCCCTATGTTTGGACGGGTTTTACCAATGAACCAGATATAAATCTTGTCCTTGGTTCTTTTGCTTATAATCTGTATTGGGGTAATGATCAAAATGCTACCAATCCAAAAAATGTTATCATGATTTCTCCTGTTACTGAGGATGCAGCTTTTAGTGCTGATGAACTGGTCTTCTTGGAGTCGTTGGATACTGCGATAGATGGGGTTTCTAATGCAACCGGAGGACAAATTGTAGGCGTGACAACTTATATCAAATCCAATGGAAATGCTAGCGAAGCTTTAACTCCGATTACTACTGTTGAATGGGGTACAACTGTTAAAACAGTATTGTACTATTTTGATAGACATAACTAAGAGTACGCTACTAAACAACCAACAAAAAAGCCTCTCGTTCGAGAGGCTTTTTTGTTGGTTTGCCCGGCAAAGCCGGGGTCCCCGTCCGCTTGCAAGAAAGTGGAGATACCCTGTCTGAGGGGAAATCAATCCGAATCGCAAGGGCGTTTCTGGTAACGGAAGGGTCTGAAGGAAGGGATAGGAAGTGAATGGTATAGAGCGTAAGCGAACCTGATTCCCTTGTTGATTACCATGTGATGTTATGCACGCCTTTCGAGAGCCTTGAGCTGAGTCCGATATCGCTTGCAAGAAGGTCCCCCCTTGAGGGGGGTAGGGGGGTGTCTGGCTGGAGCTTGGGTGTGGACGATGGGTGTGGACGATGTTTGTCGGGCGGGGTCAGGGGGTACAGGAGTTGGAT
>JAQVZR010000065.1 GCA_028708105.1 Desulfoplanes sp.
AGGAACGCCTGGGCCTTACCAGGGATCCCTTGTATCTCGTTGACGGTTCGGCCTTTGTCTATAGAGGATTTTATGCCTACCCCGATCTGAAACGCGCAGACGGATTTCCCACAAATGCCATGTTCATTGTACTGCGTCTGCTGGCCAAGCTGTTACGGGAAGAAAAGGCCGGATATCTCGCATTTATTCTGGATGGTAAGGGACCTACCTTCAGGAACAAGCTCCTGGACAGTTACAAGGCTCAGCGTTTGCGGATGCCCGAAGATCTGGCCATGCAGCTGGAGCCTCTCAATGAGGGACTGAGGCTCATGGGTATCAAGGTCATGGTCACCGACGGGGTGGAGGCCGATGATTATATTGCCAGTCTGGCATCCCGGTTCAAGGGGGAACGTCCTGTTATCATTGTTGGCGCGGATAAGGATCTGCAGCAATGCGTGGACGACAATGTTTTCATGTGGGACCCTTCTTTGAAAAAGGAAAAGCTGGTCACCCTGGAATCCTTTTCTCAGAAGCAGCAGCTGACCCCGTCCCAATGGCCGGATTTCCAGGCTCTGGTGGGAGACGCGGCGGACAATATTCCCGGTATCCCCGGTATCGGTCCCAAAACCGCTCTGGGGCTGATGAAACGTTTTCCTTCCCTGGAAAATTTGCAGGAAGGGTTCGAGCGTCTGACAGCCAAGGAGCAGACCAAGCTCAAGCCCCACATGGAGGATGTTTTTATTTTTCGGGAACTGACCCGGCTGAAGACGGAATGCTGCCCGGACTGCACGATGGATGATCTGCGCACGGATCATCCGAATATTCCCGAGTTGCTGGATTTTCTTGCATTGTACGAATTCCGTTCTTTGCGACGTGAATTCGCAGCGGTGGCCGAAGGCCTGGGAAAAGATCCAGACGAAGCACCCTCTGAGCCTGGTGTTCAGGTGGTAGAAAGGGTCGCTCCCTTGCAGACAGCCAAGCTGCCGGACGTGAAGGGGCTGGATGTGGGACTTGTGTTCCAGGACAAGGGGCTTGTCCTGGGGTTGGAGACCCAAGAATATATTGTGTCGGAATGTTCTTCCGGATTGGTCATGGCCCTGCAGCAAGCCAGGTCTGTCAACGTTCCTGCCTTGAAAGATATTTTGTACGACAATCCTCTCTGGACGCTGATTCCTTTGGGGGTGTGGTTTGACATCGGGCTGGCTGAGTATCTGCTTAACCCGGAGGAACGCAATTACAGTTTCGACAGGATCAGAGATGGCCTGGCGGGAGAACTGAACGTGCATCCCGAGAATCGGGGCATTGCCGCCTGCCGGATGGGCAAAATATTGGCAGCCCGTCTGGAACGAAGCGATTTTATGCCCCTTTTGCGAGACCTTGAGCTGCCGCTGATTCCTGTTCTGGTAAAGATGGAAAAAAATGGTATCCGGCTAGATTTGAAGGCCTTTGCCTCTTTTCTTGCCGAGGTACAGACAAAACTTGATGCCTTGACCCGGTCTATTTATCAGCAGGCCGGTATGGAATTTAATATCCGTTCCAGTCAGCAAATGGGTGACGTCCTGTTCGACCATTTGGGGATTATGTCCAAAAAGAAAACCCCGGGCGGGAAGCCTTCCACCTCTGTGCAGGCCTTGGAGGCTTTACAGACCGGTCATCCCATTGTCCGGGATATCCTGCATTTTAGAACTCTTGAGAAACTACGATCCACCTATCTCGAGCCCCTGCCCAGGCTGGTGGACGAGGGCGAGCGGGTGCATACCCATTTCAATAATCTGGCCACGGCCACAGGGCGGCTTTCCAGCAGCGGCCCTAATCTCCAGAATATTCCTATCCGTGGAGAATTCGGGCCGCGCATGCGCTCGTGTTTCATTGCCCAGCAGGGGCATAAGCTTGTGGCCGCCGACTATTCGCAGATTGAATTGCGTATCCTGGCCCACATGTCCCAGGACCCTAATCTGCTGGAGGCCTTTGCCCATGGGGAAGACATCCATGCCCGGACCGCAGCTCTGCTTTTTGATATCGAGCCTGGCAAGGTGAGTACGGATGAGCGGCGCAAGGCCAAGACCATCAATTTCGGTCTGCTTTACGGCATGGGTCCACAAAAGCTGGGCAAGGAGATGGGGCTATCGCTCAAAGAGGCCAAGACGTTCATTGATCGCTATTTCAGCAAGCTTGTTCGGGTCAGAGAATTTTACACCCAGATTGAGACCGAGGCCAAAAGCCAGGGCTATGTGAATACCATTGCCGGTCGTAGACGGCTGTTGCCGGATATCAATTCCAGAAATGCCAATCTGGCCCAGCAGGCCAGACGCATGGCCATTAACACGGTGGTTCAGGGTTCTGCCGCGGATGTGATCAAAAAAGCAATGCTCGCTGTGGACCGGGATGCCGTCCTGCGCAATCTGCACAGCCGGCTTCTCTTACAGATTCATGATGAATTGATTCTGGAGGTTCCCGAATCCAACGCCGAAGAAGCCGGGAAACGTTTGGCCGCAGTCATGACCGGTGTTTATGATCTTTCTGTCCCTCTGGCTGTGGATTGGGGGGTTGGGGATACATGGGCCCAGGCGCATTAAAAAATAGGATGCAGGAGAAAGGATACAAGATAGAGGGAAACGGGAGACGGGAGGCACGGAGACCGGAAATGAGAAAGGGCTCCAAAAAGTGGCGACTTTTTGGAGGACACGACATAAATAATTGGGACAACGGTGGCTCTGGGAGGACAAAGATCAGAGCACCGTTCTATTTTTCTCTCATTGTACAATAAGTTGTGAGAACCCTCATGCACGAGACCAGTCTTAATCAGACAATTATCGATTATATAAGTGGAGATGAGATCCAGAACACTACCTTCGAGGATTTGCGTCAGGCTATAGCCCTTATCCTGGTGGAACAGCGGGGATATCCCAAGGCTCATCTGCGGTCCAGGCAAACTCTAAGCTACGTGATCGATGGTCAGGCCTTTGAAAAGGTCCTTGATATTGTGGCTGTTGATGATGCGGGCAAACCCCTGTTGCTGGTCATGTTCTGCCCGGGCGGACTGGTTACCTACATCCGGCAGTATGTGGCTGCGGCCCGTCTTTTTGAAGGCGGCCCCATTCCCTTTGTCGTGGTCACGGATTCCAAAGAGGCCACGCTGGTCAGGTGTGCAGACGGCGAGATCCTGAAGGAGGGCTTCCATGCCTTTCCCACCTGGGAACAGCTGCAGAGCCTGGTTTTTGAATCCCCCCATCCTCCGTTGAACCAGGAGTGGAAGAACAGGGAGCAACGCATACTTTATGCCATGCATGATCTGTCTGGACCGTGCTGCAAGGGTGAATGTGAGTAGGGCAAAGAAGCAGGATCACTATGCTCAAGAATAAAAGAGGACGGCGCTTGTGGCCAGGGGGTGTGCCGGGAGACACATCCCCTGATGGATGCTATTTTTTGGGATAGATATCTTTGAGTGCGTCCATGCCTCCATCGGGATTCATCAGTCGGGCCATTTCTTTAGCCACGTCCCTGGGGCTGAAATCTTTGCTTGTGGTCTCGGTTACGCACAGCAGCCAGCCATTGTCGTTTTGGCCTAGATAAAGTTCTCGGTGAATGGCGGAACTGTTCTCACACAAGACGCCGGTAGTAAAAAAGGGGCGGGCAAATTCGTATTCGTCGTCCGTCCATTGGTACCGGATATCATGATCCGTGGAAGGGAGTTCATGCAGGTGTTTGCCTTTCCAGGAACAGATATCAAAAATTTCTTTGAGATGTTCTCCCTTGTAGAATGTCTCGGCCATGGATGCCCTCCTTGGAGTTGTTGTGGGACTGCAAGTAATATCTGATCAGAATTTCTTCTTTTAGGCCTAAAAAGTTCTCTTTTCAATAGAAAGATCCAACCCCGGAGGGTGGTTGTGGACATGCTCACCATTCGGACGAATACGCGGGAAGAGCTCGTGGATATAGAGCAAACAAAAAGGCGATCAGATGATCGCCTTTTTGTTTGCTCTTGTGATGTGCGGTTTACTGGCGATAGATGATGCTGCCCACGTGTTCGCCGTTCAGGGCTTTGGTAAGGTTGCCGGGGATCATGCCGTTGATGATCTGGACCTGATCAATGACTTCGCTGTTCTGGATGATTTCCAGGCAGGGGCGTTCAATGACCAGGTCATCCTGATCCATATCCATGAGATCCTGTGCGCCGATTTTTGGGATGAACTCGGCGTCGGGGTTCTTTTTGGGATCATCAGTGTACAGCCCGTTTTCATCTTTGACAAAGATGATGTTTCGGGAGCCCACGAGATCGGCAATGAGCACCAGGCCGACATCGGTGCGATGGATGGGAATGCGGCCGGTTTTGGGACGCATGGCAAAATAATCATAGGGCGGCATGCCGTGCATGACCGGGATGATGTTTTCGGCAAAATAGGCCGGGAGTTTGACGATATCATCGTGGGAAATTTTGACCCCGCCCCAGGGCGACAGGAGGGTGGCCAGCATAAGAGCGTTCTGATCCGAAATGGTGCTCCCGAATTTGGCGATAATCCCCGTGGGCATACCCAGTTCCAGGCCGATGGTATAGATATGTCTGCTGCGGGTGCCGCCGCCCGTGGTCAGGAGCATCTTGTGCTTGCTCCTGTTGGCCACAATTTCCTTGATGATCCCCGGCAGGGCCTTGACTCCTCTGTCGCAGATGGATTGTCCGCCTATCTTGAGCAGACACACATCCGGGTACAGACGTGCCTGGGGAGCGATTTCCAGTTTTTCCAAAAAGGCTTTGCTGACCAGGCTTTCTCCCATGAGCCGGCTTTTGACATGGAGTCTTTTTCCGTCTTTTTCGCGTACAAGTGACATTGCTGCTCCCTGTTATGCTGAAGTGTCCGCAGGTTCGGGATCAGCGTGTTTTTCCCCTTTGGGGAGACAGATAAGCTGGGCTTTTTCGGATTGGGCGATGTGTTTGAGTTCGGACATCCACAGATGATTGGAGTACATTTTAAGATCTGTTCCGGCCACAGCTACGACCCTGTATCTAGGTTTCTTTTCTCCCTCGGCAGTCTTTCTCCGCTCACGATAAAAAATCTTCCCTGGCATGACAGCCTCCTTTGTTGTTGGGGAATCTATGGGGTGCTGCCAGTAGCCACTCTGTTTTTCTGCACCTTCCGGGGCGCATAAAAACGGGCAGTGCTTGGATTGCCCCTACATGATGACGTTATGGACACGGCAGCCTTACTTGAAAGGTGACATCCCGTCTTGGGTTTGATGTCGCATCACATATACAAAATACTTCTTGGTAGCGTATGTCAACGAGGGACTCTTTGGGCCTGGTCCTCTCCCAGAATTTGTATGCCGTGGGAAGGGCATTGCACCCGGATGGCGTCTCCGATGCATATTCCCGCGTCTTGGAATGACTGTTTTTTGATGCGTACACTAAGAGGGATGCCGACGTCCACAAGGATACGGATATGTGTGCCCTCCTGGGTGAGCTGCATGATTTTTCCGGGCAGGGTTCCCTGGTCTGCCATATCCTTTTGTTCGGCCATGATCCGGATGGCATTGGGGGCGATGGCCATTTTTACCGGTCCTCGCAGTGCCGTGTTCAGGGGGATGGAGATGTCTCCGGCCAGGTGCGCCCAAGGCTGCCCAGCGTGTTCCTCAATGCTGGCACTGAAAATATTTTCGTGGGTGGATGCGCTGCGTCGTCCGTCAAAGAGAAAAATGGTTTCCTGGGCCAGCCGGGATGTCTGCAGCATATCATGGGTGCACAGGATAATGGAAACCTTTTTTTCCTGGTGCACGGTATGGATGATATTTTCAATACCTATCTGGTTTTCCACATCCACACTGGCCGTTGGTTCGTCGAAGAGCAGTACACGGGGAGCACAGGCCAGGGCACGGGCAATGGCCAGCCGCTGGGTTTCCCCTCCTGAAAGCTGATGCCTTTTTTCATGCATGAATGCGCGCATGCCGACCAGATCCAGGCTCTCCTCCACAATGCGCTGGCGGGCTTCCCGGGCGATCCCGCGTACGCGCAGGCCGTATTCCACATTGTTGAACACCGACGTACTGAACAGGATGGGGTGCTGGTCCACAAGGACGACTTCTCGGCGCAGGGAAAGCAGAATCTTGGGGTCGTTATTGATCATTTTGTCCCGGTACCACAGGGTCCCTGCGGATGGAGTTTCCAGAAACCCAAGTAGAGAGAGGAGTGTTGATTTGCCCGATCCATTGGGTCCCAGGAGTCCGTAGATGATCCCCTCTTCCAGGTGCAGTTCGTCGATACGAAGGACGGTACGTTCGCCGTAGATTTTACGAAGATTGCGGGCGGTATAAAGCATCAGGCGTTCCCCTTGCCCTGGATTACATTCAGAATGACATTGATGAACAGGCTGATGGACATGAGTACCATGCCCAAGGCCACGGCCAGGACAAATTCGCCCTTGTCGTATTCCAGGGCCATGGCGGTGGTCATGGTCCGGGTGAATCCACGGGCATTGCCGCCGAGCATCATACTGATGCCGATTTCGGAGATGACTCGTCCGAAAGCGGCCACTACGGCGGCCATGATCCCGAACCGGGCTTCACGCAGGATGACCAGGGCCGTCTGGAATCTGGTGGCTCCCAAGGTCATGGCCGTACGTCGGTATCGGGCATCTATCCGGCTGATGGCGGACAGGGTGAAGGTGGCCACCACAGGGAGAATGAGCAGAAACTGGCCGATGATGATGGCTTGGGGCGTGTACAGCAGATCAAGGGCGCCCAGGATACCTCGCCGGGAAATAAAGGAATACACGAACAGGGCAATGACCACTGTGGGCAGGGCCAGCAGGGTGTTCAGGAGTGTGACCACGCCCCGTTTCCCTGCAAAATCTTTGATGCCCACGGCAAAGCCCAGAGGAATGCCCAGACCGGCGGCGAGCAGGGTCGAAGAGAAGCTGACCTTGAGGGATACGCCCACAATGGTGACCAGTTCAGGGTCCAGATCCCGCATCAGGGTCAGGGCGGAGAAAAAGCTGTCGGTGAAGAAACTCATATAACCTCGGGGAGGGCACAGGGAATGAGTGGGAAAGACGCTGGAGTGCACAGTGCGCAGTTCGCAGTGCACTGTGAAAAAAACTTAGTTCCGGCGGTGGTCCGCGTCAGCGGTGTTTTGGTGTGAAATATCCGGGGCCCGCAGGCCCCGGGAGATACTGAAAGCAATAGGTCTAGCGAGCGTCCGGAATGGCATCTGGGAAGAAGAGCTGCTGGCCCAGGAGTTTGTAGTTGGCGATGAGAGCCTGGCCTTTGTAGGAGGTGATCCACTCGGCAAAGGTCTTGGCCAGATCAATCTTGACGTGAGGGTACTTAGCAGGATTGACCGGAATGACGCCGTAGGGATTGAACAGGGAGGGATCTCCTTCCACCAGAATATTCAGGTCCAGGCCCTGGTTGCGGCCGAGTTTATATTTCAGATAGGTGCCTCTGTCAGCCAGGACATAGGCCTGCTTTTCTTCAGCGTAGGTCAGGGCTTTGCCCATGCCCTGTCCGATGGACAAATACCAGGTTCCCAGACCTTGGGGATGCATGAAGGTGAGCATGCTTTTTTTGCCTTTTTTGACAATGGACTTGAGCACCTTTTCCAGGGGCAGCCCGGTGGCCTTCCACAGGTTCTGTTCCTTGGTGTGGGTGCCGCTGTCGTCACCACGGGAGACAAATTTTGACTGGGACAGGGCGATTTTTTTCAATGCAGCCATCCCGTCGGTCATGCCGGCAATACCGGCTGGATCACTGGCAGGGCCAAGGATGATGAAGTCGTTGTGCATCACGGCATACCGCTTGGTGCCGTAGCCTTCGGCCACAAAATTTTCTTCACGGGCCCTGGCGTGTACAAAAATGACGTCCACATTGCCGTCCATGCCGTCCCGGATGGCGGCTCCGGTTCCCTTGGCAATAACCTTGACGGTAATGCCGGTGTCTCCTTCCAGGACAGGCAGCAAGACGTCAAGCAGGCCGGATGCCTGGGTGCTTGTGGTGGTGGACATGGTCAGTACCTTGTCTCCTGAGGCCCCGGCCGGGGCTGTGATCATCAGTGCCGTAAAGAGTACGGCAAGGGC